>JAYEHB010000183.1:0-9689 GCA_034659375.1 Thermodesulfobacteriota bacterium | reverse complement strand
ATGAATTGTGAATTGTGAATTATGAATTATGAATTATCAATTGTGAATTGTGAATTATCAATTAGGAATTTTCAATTTTCAATTTTCAATTTTCAATTTTCAATTTTCAATTATGAATTATGAATGTTTGAGGTAAATTTGAAAATAAAACAGAAAAATATAAGAAATTTCAGTATTATTGCCCATATTGATCATGGCAAATCCACATTGTCTGACAGGCTGATTCAGCTTTCAGGCATAATTTCTGATCGTGATTTCAAGGATCAGATCCTGGATTCCATGGATATTGAAAGGGAAAGGGGGATTACAATCAAGAGTCAGACTGTTTCTCTTCCTTACAAAGCTGAAGATGGCCAGGAATACCTCCTGAATCTTATTGATACTCCCGGTCATGTTGATTTTTCCTATGAGGTCTCAAGGGCACTTGCTTCATGCGAAGGGGCTTTTCTTCTTGTGGATGCAAGCCAGGGTGTGGAAGCCCAGACCCTGGCAAATATGTATCTTGCCTTGGAGCATGATCTGGAGATCATTCCAGTGATCAATAAAATAGATCTTCCCTCGGCAGAGATAGAATGGGCAAAGGATCAGATTGATGAAGACTTAGGGCTTGACGGTGAAACCGCTCTGCTTGTTTCTGCAAAGAACGGAACAGGAGTTGAGGATGTGTTTAAAGCAGCTGTTGAGCTGATTCCCCCTCCCGGCGGTGACACTGAGGCTTCCCTGAAAGCATTGATTTTTGATTCCCATTATGATGCCTACAGGGGTACTGTTGTACATTTTCGCATTGTTCAGGGAAAAATAAAACCAGGGGATAAAATTTCCTTTACCTCCAATGACGCTGAATACAAGGTGGAGGAAATTGGTTTTTTCCAGATTAAGAGAAATCCAGTAAAAGAGCTTGCTGCAGGTCAGGTCGGTTATATGATTGCAGGAATCAAGATGATAAGTGATGTAAAATGCGGAGATACAGTTATACATGCAGGTACTGAAAAGGGCAAGCCGGTTCCAGGATTCAGAGAGCCGATTTCAGTTGTTTTTTCATCCATGTATCCTGTTGCATCGGATGAATATGGTTTGCTTTCCGAAGCCCTGGAAAAGTTGAAACTCAATGATGCATCCCTTGTTTTTGAAAAAGATTCCTCCGCTGCCCTGGGCTTTGGATACAGATGCGGTTTTTTAGGACTTCTTCACCTTGAGGTTGTTCAGGAACGTCTTGAAAGAGAGTATGGCATATCTTTGATCTTGACCTCCCCTTCTGTGCAGTATGAAATCACACGAGCCGATGGAGAGGTAGATATCATTGATAATCCTTCTCTATATCCTGATCCCGCAGAGATTGAAATGACAAGAGAACCTTTTATTAAAGCTTCTATAATAATCCCTGATAAATATATGGGAGCTGTGATGCAGGTCTGTATGGATCACAGAGGGGTAAGCACTAATTATCAATACCTTACAAGCAGCAGAATCGAGATGAAATTTGATCTTCCCCTGGCCGAGGTGATTTATGAATTTTACGATCGTTTAAAAAGCGTAACCCAGGGATATGGTTCATTTGATTACGAGATATCGGGATATCAGAAAACAGATCTTGTAAAACTTGATTTTCTTGTTAATGGAGAGCGTGTTGACGCACTTTCCCAGCTTGTACACAGGGATAAGGCTGTGGACAGGGCAAAAAATGCATGCAGACAGTTAAGATCGGAGATTCCCAGGCAAATGTTTAAAATTGCCATCCAGGGAGCCATCGGCGGAAAAATTATTTCCAGGGAAACGGTCTCAGCATACAGAAAGGATGTTACTGCAAAGTGTTATGGCGGTGATATCTCAAGAAAGCGTAAACTCCTTGAAAAACAGAAAAAAGGCAAAAAGAGAATGAAAATGGTGGGGAATGTGGAGATCCCTCAGTCTGCTTTTCTTTCTGTATTAAAATCAGGGAAATAGATAAAACTGCTTGACAAAATGAGTTTTGTCTATTTAATATCTGTATCAACTGTTTTAAAAAAATAACACCATTCTTTTCAATATGGTTGGCAAAATATCATTCTTTTCAATATGGTTGGCAAAATATTCTTTAATAGTTTTTGCCAGGCAATTTTATGATTTATGAAATTATTTTTGTCTGGGTTTTTATATGTTTATTAATTAATTATTTTTTTAAGGAGGTTGCAGAATGAAGAAAGGTTTGATAGTTGCTCTTGCTTTTATTTTTTCATCTATTCTTTATTTGGGGGTTGCTCCATCAGATGTTCAGGCTAAAACAACATTTGTTACCATTGGAACCGGTGGAATCACCGGTGTTTATTATCCAACAGGCGGTGCTATTTCAAAAATGGTGAATCAACAAAAAAAAATGTATGGCATTCGTTGTACAGTTGAATCCACCGGTGGATCAGTGTTTAATGTTAATGCGGTAATGGCTGGTGATTTGGAATTCGGTATTGTTCAGTCAGACAGGCAGTATCAGGCAGTGTATGGATCTAAGGCTTCTGAGTGGGCTGGAAAACCTCAAAAGGATCTTCGTGCTGTTTTCAGTATCCACCCCGAAGGTCTCAATCTTTTGGCTTCTGTTAATTCCGGTATAAAATCCATTGGTGATCTTAAAGGAAAAAGAGTAAATATTGGTAATCCTGGTTCAGGCCAGAGGCAGAATTCCATTGATGCCCTTACCGCTGCAGGCCTTGATTATAAAAATGATCTTGATGCAGAAGGCGTAAAGGCTTCCGAATCCCCGGGACTTCTCCAGGACGAGAGAATTGATGCATTTTTTTATACAGTAGGTAATCCCTGTGGTGCTTTTAAAGAGGCTACAGCGGGAAAAGTAAAGGTTCGCTTTGTACCCATTACAGGTCCTGGAATAGATAAGCTTGTGGCTGAAAAGCCATATTATGCAAAGGCACTCACACCTGTACCAAGGTTTTATCCAGGTGCCGTCAATGATGCTCCTGTTGAGTCCTTTGGTGTAAAAGCAACTCTTGTCACATCCTCAAAGGTTTCTGATGATGTTGTATATGCCATTACAAAAGAGGTCTTTGAAAATTTTGAATCTTTTAAAAAACTTCATCCTGCTTACATTGTCCTGACAAAAAAAGGCATGCTTGAAGGTCTTTCCGCTCCCATCCATCCTGGAGCCATGAAATATTACAAAGAAGCAGGCTTGAAGTAATCAGTTCTGCTGGTAAGCTATGAGTTCTCTGTTGCAGAATTTTCATTCTGTCCCAGAGAACTCAGGTTTAGATAACTTTTAAATAAACAGGTGAATATGATGAAGGATGTTGAGGAATATCATCAGGATGACGAAGATCATCAGGATCTTGCACATAGGCTGGCAGAGGAAGAAGCCGGCATTGGCAGAAAAATTACAGGACCCTTAAAATACCTGATCCCGACCATTGCAGTTATATGGAGTCTGTTCCAGCTCTCAATTGCAAGCTGGCTTATCCTTGATACTATTTTTATACGAGCCATACATCTTGGTTTTGCCCTTTTGATAGTATTCCTGAATTATCCTTTTTTTAAAAAAACCAGGTTTGGCTTAAAATTTCTTTCGGCCAAAACCAGGATTCCTGTTTTTGATTTTATTATGGCAGCCATTGCATGCATTGCAGCACTTTATATCATGCTTGATTATTCAGGGATTACTATGCGTTACGGGCTTCCCATCCAGCGTGATATTTTCATGGGACTTTTATTAACTATTATACTGCTGGAAGGTTCAAGAAGGGTTATTGGTCCTGCTCTTCCAGTCATAGCCACAGGTTTTATAGCTTACTCATTTTTAGGCCCCTACATGCCTGACCTTATTGCCTTTAAGGGAACCTCCATGAGCCGCTTTGTGGGACAGATGACAATGTCCTCGGAAGGTATATATGGAATTCCATTAGATGTTTCAGCCACCATTGTCTTTTTATTTGTGCTTTTTGGCGCAATGCTTGATAAGGCTGGTGCAGGTCAGTATTTTATCAAACTTGCATTGAGCCTTCTCGGTGGTTTTAAAGGCGGACCTGCCAAGGCAGCCATTATGGGCAGCGGGTTGACAGGGCTTGTATCAGGTTCAAGCATTGCAAATATTGTTACAACCGGAACTTTTACCATACCAATGATGAAAAAGGTGGGGTATCCGGGAACCAAAGCTGCTGCCGTGGAGGTTGCTGCCAGCACTGATGGTCAGCTGGCTCCCCCCATCATGGGTGCCGCAGCATTTATAATTGCTGAATATGTCAATGTTCCCTATATTGAAGTTGTAAAAGCTGCTGCTGTACCAGCATTTGCATCCTATGCAGCCCTTTTTTATATATCCCACATTGAAGCCTCAAAGCTTGGTATTCAGGGGCTTCCCAGAAAAGAGCTCCCATCTTTTTTTAAAACACTTTTAAGTGGTATTCATTTTCTTATTCCAATAACCATGCTTCTTTATGAACTTATAATTAAAAGGCACTCTCCTGAGCTCTCAGCATTTAATGCAATCTGGGTAATGGCAATTATCATGCTTATTCATGAGCCCTTTAAGGCATGGCAGAAACAAGAACCCATGGCACCTGCTTTGAAGCAGGCTGTTGTAAATATTTTTTCAGCCCTGGCTTCAGGTGCAAGAAATATGGTTTCTGTGGCTCTTGCAACGGCGGCAGCAGGTATTATTGTCGGTGTTGTTGCCTTGGGTCTTGGTGGTCTTATTACCCAGGTCATTGATGTTCTTTCCCATGGCAATGTCTTTTTAATGCTTTTAATCACTGCTTTTACAAGCCTTTTAATCGGCATGGGGCTTCCCACAACTGCCACATATATTGTCATGGCATCACTTACTGCCCCGGCAATTGTCATGGTTGGCGGTTCCATGGGGTTTGTGGTTCCGCTTATGTCGGCACATCTCTTTTGTTTTTATTTTGGAATCCTTGCAGATGATACTCCACCCGTGGGGCTTGCAGCCTATGCTGCTGCTGCCATTGCAAAATCTCCGCCCATAGCCACTGGAATTCAGGGGTTTATGTATGATATAAGAACCGCTATTCTTCCGTTTATGTTTATTTTTAATTCAGATCTTATACTTCATAATATCTATTCCTGGTCCCAGGGAATTCTTATATTTGTCATGGCATGCATTGGAAATTTTGCATTTGCCTCGGCAACCCAGGGCTGGTTTGTTGCTGGAAATAAGATCTGGGAGATACCTATGTTTTTATCCGTTACAGTCATGTGCATGCGGCCTGATGCCGTTGCCTCGTGGATAGGGATACCCCATGATCAGCGATACTGGGTCTACCCCATGGGTCTTGCCGTTTTTGGATTACTCTATCTGATGCAGCGGCCAAGGATTCCGGAGAAAAAAGATATCACAGCTGAGCAGGCCTGGGGTAAGATATAAGTAAGCGTTCGCAGGGCACTGCATCTTACGTAGTCGTGTACTTGAAGTACAAGAGTACGTTCATGCTGCACTCTGTAAACGCTTACCATCCAGCGAATTACATGTGGTGGACAACAAAAACAGCCCGTGAACGGTTACAAATATAATGATGTTTTACAGAGGAGTGTAGTTATGGATGATATAAAAAAAATACTTGTACCCCTTGCGTTTACTGAATATTCAGACGGTGTTTTTAAATGTGCTGCTAATATGGCAGAAAAACATGGTTCAAAGATTCTTGTTCTCAGTATTATCAATGCCAGAGATGTTAGTTCTGTGGAAAGGGTTGTTGCCATGGGATATGAAGTTGATGGTGAGCATTATGTAGAGCAGGTAATTGAAAAGCGTAAACAGGATATGAACAAAATTGCTGATAATAATGGTTTTGACCGTGAAAAAATTAAAATTTTGTTCAAGGTTGGTCATCCTGTTGATGAGATTTTAAAAACCATTGTCAAGGAAAAGCCCGATCTTGTGGTCATGGGAACCAGGGGAAGGTCAAGCCTTAGAAACACTCTTATTGGAGATGTTGCTTCAAAGGTTTTTAAAAGATCTCCAGTAAATGTGCTCTCTTTTAGAGGCGAAAAATGTAGAGCAAGACTTTTAAAAAGAGTTAAATTTGAATAACCGGCACGGCCGGGGGCATGGTTATCTCTACGGCTACAACAAAGAATGGGCCTAAGACGCGAAGCCAAGTCGCTGTTTGGTTTACAAAGACTTTCATAAATACAAAAAGCTCCTGTTCCTCGGAATTTTTTAATTCAATATCCGTTGACAGGGGCTTTTTCTATTCAACAGGGCTGCAATTTTGAAATTTAATATGGAAAAATTTAAAAGGACAGAGCTGCTTCTTGGAACCGGAGCAATGGATATACTTGCAAATTGTTGTATTACTGTTGTCGGTCTTGGAGCTGTAGGCTCCCATGTAATAGAGGCCCTGGCAAGAACAGGTGTTGGAACATTGAGAATTGTTGATTTCGATGAAATTGGAATAAGCAATTTTAACAGGCAGCTTCTGGCAGTTGAATCAAATATCGGTATGCTGAAAATAGATGCTGCCAAAGAGCGCCTGTTGCAGATTAACCCTGATATGAAAGTTGAAAAATTTAACCGGTTGTGCCATAAAGAGACGTTTGATGAGATCTTTGCAGAGCATACCGATGTGGTGATTGATGCCATAGACAGTCTCAACCCCAAGGTGAATCTTCTTTATGAACTTGTTCACAGAAAAATTGATGTTGTTTCAAGTATGGGGGCTGCCAGAAGAGTTGATCCAGGAGAGATAAAAGTTGGTGATATATCCGAAACAAACAGCTGTCCTCTGGCAAGATCGGTGAGAAAACGTTTGAGAAGAATGGATGTGCATAAAGGTATAGTCTGTGTATATTCAACGGAAGTTGTCAGCAGCGATACTGTCTCTAAAACCACAGAAGAAAATTTTTTTGATAGTGGAAGAGAGCGTAACCCCATGGGCAGTCTCTCCATGCTAAGTGGAATATTCGGATATATTGCAGCACTGGAAGCTGTTAAAAAGGTATTGTATGAAAAAGGATCAAATATTTGCAGAAAAAAAAGATAGTGTCTCTCCCTTTGAGTTTAATAAAGAAGTTGCATCGGTGTTTGATGATATGCTTATCAGGTCAGTCCCCCTTTATCATGAAAGTATAAAACAGCAGTCCAGGCTCTGTTGTGATTTTTTTCAAAAAAATACTGAAATTTATGATCTGGGATGTTCAAATGGAAATCTCGGGATAATGATCTGCAAAAATTTTAAGGAAAAACCTTTTTCCATGACTGGAGTTGATACCTCATCCCCCATGATTGAAAAATATAGAACAAGGCTTAAAAAAGAGAAGTCCGGGAACAGGGTCTGTCTGGTATGTGATTTTGCTGAAAAGATTGAGATTTCCAATGCCTCGGTGGTCATTGTAAATCTTACAATGCAGTTTATTAACTTAGATAAAAGAGATGAACTTGTAAACAGCATCTACCATGGGCTTGCTTCTGGAGGTGTGCTGCTGTTAACTGAAAAGATTGCACATGGCTCAGAGTTTCTTTCTGAACTTCAGCTTAGATATTACAAGAATTTTAAAAAAGAGAATGGTTATTCAGAACTTGAGATAAGCCAGAAAAGGGATGCTCTGGAGAAAGTTCTCATTCCTGAAACCATTGAGATGCATACAAAACGACTTGAACGGGCAGGGTTTAAAAACATGGATGTATGGCTCAAGTGGTTTAACTTTGCATCGATTATAGCGGTTAAATAATGGTTGAACGATCGACGTGCGTGGGGGTATTGACGCTTTGACCGGTCAAATCAAAGTCAGAAAGTTGAGGGATATACAAAACAGTTATGGAAAGATTTATTGCAGAGCATGAACGATTTAATTTAGACTTTTGTCTGCCAGAGCTTGAAAAGCTTATACATGACAAAAGAGCCTTTTTTGATAACCCCCTGGGAAATGCATTGAAATATCAGAAGGTGCTTAACAATATGCCTGATGTTGTCTCTTCAGAAACAAGGCTTGATCAGGATATAGTGGCTGCAGGAAAGAGATCTGATATTAATGAAAAAGAGCGGCAAAAGATAAAAGCATCGCTTTTTGAGCTCTCTCCCTGGCGTAAAGGTCCCTTTGATATATTTGGAATTGATATTGACAGTGAATGGCAGTCTTTTATAAAGTGGAACAGGTTTATAGATGAAATCTCTTTGCTCAAGGGACGGCGGGTTTTAGATATAGGTTCCAGCAATGGTTATTACATGTTTAAAATGGCTGCCCATGATCCTTTTATGGTACTTGGCCTGGAACCACAGCTTGCATTCTATTTTCAGTATCTTGCCCTGCAGAAAATCATAAGGCAGGAGAATCTTTTTTCCCTTCCCATAACCTTTGATGAGCTGCCTTTAATGGACAGGTATTTTGATACTGTCTTTTGCATGGGTGTTCTTTATCACAGGAAATCTCCCCTGGAGATGCTGCAGAAAATCCATGACTCCCTGAAAAAGGGAGGAGAGCTTGTTCTGGAAAATCTCATAATAGGGAGCAGCGATCATTTTTGCCTTTTTCCTGAATCAAGATATGCCAAGATGAGAAATGTTTTTTTCATTCCCAGTATAAAATGTATGGAATCATGGCTTAAAAGAACAGGCTTTACAAATATCAGATGTGTTGATATCTCAAAGACAACCATCGGAGAGCAGAGAAAAACAAAGTGGATTCAAACAGAGTCTCTTAAGGATTTTCTTGACCCGGAAGATAATGAAAAAACAGTTGAGGGGTATCCTGCTCCTCTGCGTGCAATTTTTATTGCCAATGCAGCCTGATTTTTTTATATGAAAGTCCTTCCAACTATTTGGAATCAAATGACTTTCATTCTTTGTTGTGGCCGAGGCGAATACCATGCTCCGGCCAGTTTCTGCCCTTTAGGGTATGCCGGTTATTTCAGCTCCTGGGGCTCTTTTTGATAATTGGTAATGTAATGTTTGCCGTTTTTTTCAAAAATAATTACGCTTTCAAGGAATCCAACAACACCGCACTCTTCATGTTTTAAACCAAGTTTATACTCTTTTAATGGAAATAGATTCCAGTCATGGGACAGGCAAATTGCAATCTCACCATCATTGAGTGCATTTAGCCTTGTTACCATGAATTTTGCGATGATATCTGCTGCCTCTTCCGGATCAAGCATGATATCACTGGAAATTTCTCTGTTAAACCATTTGCGTATAAAAATTTTTGCTTTGATTTTCTGAACCATTGTAACTGCTTGTTTAATATCTTTTATATAAAAAGGTGACAGCTCCCGGCAGAGTTGGTTGTGATCATTAAACCGATTATGTGTTTTTGAATACCCTTTGTCAATAATAGCTGAAGTTTCAATGCAGCGTCCAAAATGACTGGAAAAAAATTGTGGATATGGTGTTAGAGGCAGCTCCTCCCCTAATTTTAAAGAAAAATCCTTTCCTCGTTCTGTAAGACCCATAAAGGGCTCCATTGCAGGTTCTTCAGGAAAAAATCGGGCCGAGTGGCGCATGATAACTGATATCTTTTTAATTCCATCATCAATAAGTTCAGTTATGGTGTTTAAGGTCTCTTTATTGTAAATCTTTTCATTGGAGCTCATTATAATTTCCTTGTCATGTTTACAGTATAAGCCGAATATTTATAAAGATGGCGTAAAACCCCTATCCCTTCAGGGTAGGGGATGTAAGCCATAAGTTAAAAGTGTTCTTCAGCCTGTACGTTTTTTTGAAGAACACAAGTTCAGTTTCAGCAGTACAGGACTT
>JAYEHB010000182.1:0-9690 GCA_034659375.1 Thermodesulfobacteriota bacterium | reverse complement strand
TTCACAACTCATAATTCATAATTCACAACTCATAATTCATAATTCATAATTCACAAAACGAGAATTCATAAGAATGGCAATTTTTAATCAAAATTCAGGATGTTTAACTGTTTTTCACGGCTTTCCTGTCCTGGAAGAAGGAAGCTACCTGGCTGGATATTCAGCCCTTATTTCAGCATATGATTTAAAAGTACCTGTTCCTGATTATCTCTGTGCTATAGGTCCAAAACATAAAAAATACGATCATGGACACTGGCACATTTTTACACCGCGTCATAAACCGGAAGACACGCTTTTTGGACATTTGACCTTTGCACTTAAATATGAGGGCATTGATCTGGCTATCCTCAATGCCTTATTTCAAAAAATTGAGGCCAAAGAAATTCAAGACATTATCTGCTCGGAACCAACCGGAAGCTATAGCCGCAGGTTGTGGTTTTTGTGGGAATGGCTGCGTGAAGAACAACTTGATATTGAAGATGCTCGGACTGGAAATTTTATTTTTCTCGTTAACAGCAAGCTACAATACGAAGGGAAATCATTTCCGTCCAAGCGCCATCGGCTTCGCAATAATTTACCTGGAACACACAATTTTTGCCCTCTAATCAGAAAAACAGAAAAGCTTGAACAATATATTGCTAAGAATTTTTCAGAAGTATCTGCAAAACATATCGGTCGCACCCACCCCGATCTTTTAAGCCGGGCAGCTGCTTTCCTGCTGCTTAAAGACTCTAAAGCCTCTTACACTATTGAGGGAGAAAAGCCTCCGCACAATCGTATAGAACGCTGGGGAAGGGCAATAGGTGAAGCAGGACAACGCAAACTCAGTATTTCAGAACTGGAATATTTACAACAAATAGTTATTCCAGATAACCGGTTCATAAAATTAGGATTGCGCAGAGAAGGTGGTTTTGTCGGGGAACATGACCGTAGCACAGGAATGCCTCTACCGGATCACATTTCTGCCCGACCTGAGGATCTGGATATTCTATTGTCGGGCATTATTGAGACATACAATCTGCTTCGTGAGGACGATTTTGATGCAATTTTGTTGGCAACTATCATTGCCTTTGGTTTTGTTGCTATTCACCCATTTGAAGATGGTAATGGCCGGATTCATCGTTATTTATTTCATCATGTACTGGCTGAAAAAGGTTTTGTCCCAAAAGGATTAATTTTTCCAGTATCAGCGATTATTCTAGAAAGGATAGAAGAATATAGAAAAATACTGGAGCATTATTCAAAGCCACGGCTTAATTTGATCGAATGGAGGCCTACAGAAAAAAATAATGTTGAGGTTTTAAACGAGACCATAAATTTGTATCGTTATTTTGATGCAACAAAACAGGCTGAGTTCTTCTTTGAATGCGTTGAGGAAACTGTAAATAAAACTTTTCCTGATGAGGTTGAATACTTGAGACAATATGATCTTCTCAATGAATTTATCAAAAACTACATTGATATGTCAGACAAGCTTGTTGATTTGCTTATACGTTTTCTTATCCAAAATGATGGGAAACTATCAAAACGGGCACGAGAAAAAGAATTCAAAAAGCTGACTGATCGTGAAATCCAAGCAATTGAAAAAAAATACGCAGATGTTTTCATCTAAAAACAGTATTCTAAGAATTAATACTGATCTCAACAACGAACATACACCGGATTTATGAAAAGCCCGCTAAGTTCATGCTTTTCATACGAAGATATTTTAATAAATACTTCCACTTAAACAAAACTAAAAACGATTGACCAAGAGCCATATTAAAATATTTTTCCGCCTTTTTGTATTGCCCGTTCTTGTAGAGACGTCTGAAAAGGGAAAGACAGCGATGGGTATAAAAAGTTGATCTGTATTTAAGAAATTCAGGCGGCAGTATTTTGCTGTCAAAAACAGTATCAACTACAGACAACCCAGCTTTTTCAACAAATTTATGATTATAACGTAAACTATCATTATGATGGAAATATTGGACAATGGTGGCATCAACAGTAACTATATTGCATGTTGCAATCAGTTGTGCAATAACACTGATATCCTCGTTACTTAGTAAATGCTCAGGATACTTTATCAGATCAAACTTGGATTTTCTAACTATAAATTTTCCATGGGAGATTGATAGCTTTTTATTCAAAAAAGCCTTGAAATTATCAAGTTTATTTTCCTTTACTAATGGAGCTGGTCGATATTTTTTATGCTGTGAAGATTTAACAGACAAACTCCCTCCGGTTACCATATCTGCCATGGGAAACTGTTTAACTTTTTCTGTAAAAATTTTAATGGAATTTGGCTCTAATTTGTCATCAGCATCCAGCATCAGGATAAATTCACCCTTAGCATTTTTTATTCCGAGATTTCGAGCAGATGCAGCACCACCATTTATTTTTTTTATGTATATTATTTTATCATTTCCATTATTCAGATAATTTTTTGAAATTATTTGTTCAGTATTGTCAGTTGAACCATCGTCAATAATAATTATTTCAACAGGCAGCACTGTTTGATTTAAAATCGAATCAATTGCTCTGTTAATATAATGTCCATAATTATATGTAGGTATCACCACAGAAATCGCTGCCATTTTTACAAAATCCTTTTAAATGTATCTGATAAATATAACCGGCCATGCCGGTTATATGAAAGTCCTGGCAAACCAGTAGGGTCAACCCCCTGTGGTTGCCCTTCATCATTTGTTGTGTGCAGACTTAGACCACCAAGGCTGCCCATGGCAGTTATATACAGTATGCCGTCCATGTTAATTCTACTTTGATACAGCGTTGACAACAGAATTAGTTTTACAAACAGTGAGATCACAAGGAATAGACTATGTTTTTTTCCAGATGTCAAGGCAAAATAGAAGGTAAAAAAATGCGATGTAAATTTTTTTACAAATTTACATCGCATTTAAAATCTTGAACAATTGCAGATTATATGATATTACCTGCCACTTATTAGTGGAAAAAGTTACACTAAACTGAATTATTGTCAGTGAGTTTTTTAATATCTATGGACTGGAGAAAATTATGACGGCCAACGGCAAACCAAAGATAACAATCTGTATTCCACATTGGCAGGTTAAACAATACTTGACTCTGTGTTTGCGCTCAATTAACAAGCATTCTCAAAAGTATGATCTGCAAGTGATAGTGGTTGACAACGGATCAAAGGATGAGAGCCTTGATTATTTAAGATCATTGGACTGGATTCTTCTTCTTGAACGACCAGAGGAAGTTCATACCAATTGGCCAAGAAACGTCTTTACTGCCTGGGATTATGGTATGCAGCATGCAACCGGAGATTACTTTATTACAATGCATTCTGATGTGTTTGTTAAAAGTGACGACTGGCTTGATCCTATGCTGCGTGAAATTAATCACAGCTATTTGGCAGCTGCGACTGGTGCCTGGAAGTTACACTTGGAAAATCCCATATATGCATTTCAAAAACGTGTTACTGCCTACGCAAGAAATAGAATCAAAAAAATGCTTGGCATCAGAAAATACGCAGAGTGGGCAATTGGTCAGTATCCACGGGACTATTGTGCTATGTATCGCCGGGATATTATACTTAATAAAGGTCTGCAATTTTTACCTCTTCAAGGGAAGGAAGGGGGACTCTCAAGGGGTGGTGGTTATTCAATAGCCATGCAGCTCTGGAATGCCGGTTATACTACACAAATGATATCTGTTCATGAAATGAGATCAAAAATTGTACATATTGCACATGGCACAGCTGCTGTGCGTGAAGAAAAACCATTAAGGTATAAGAGAAAGCAAAAGAAGCTCGAAGTTAGAACTGCCTGTGTTTTAAAAGAAAACTGGCTAAAGGAACTTCAAGCAGATGCAGCTCTTGATAAACAATTGTAGTTGACTGTAAGTTCATTGTACCTCATGGTCGTTGTCCCTGTAATAGATTTGTACAAGATCAATGTCACCTGACATAGTATGTATTTTTTTAAAAAATCTAAAATCAGGTATTTTTTTTTTATTTTTAGTATGCAGGTTTATCAGCAGGATATCAGCATTGTTTTTCAGAGCAAATTTTTCAATCCCTGTATAATTCTTTAGGTTATTATAATAATGAATTGTTCTATCAACAGTTCCTTTTTCATCCTCCAGGTCAATATAAAATGATAATTTTTTGTTATTTGTTGCTATTTGTTTTTTTTGAAGCATATTGTTTTCAGCCAACCATTTGACAGCACAGGGAGTTGCATTGTCATTAAAAAAGATTAACTCAAAGCTTTTAACTGCTGGTACCAGAATAAGAGCTAAAATCAAAAACAGTATTAATTTTTTATGTGAAGAGTTATTTATTTTGCGGCACAGCTTGTCTATTCCAGATCCAATCCATGGAAGCAGTAAAAATGCAGGAATCATTAAAAATCTTGTTGAAAGAAAATCCCTTGTTAATAGAAAGTAATATACAAGTCCAATATAAACAATCCATATCGAGAGTATAAATTTACCCTGGGATGTCAGTTTCTCTTTTAGTGCTATATAAAGAGGAATACATGACAAAGGGAATATTACTTTTATTAAAACGCCTGTTATGCCCAATATGTATATAATAAGCAAATAGTGTCTGGAAAGGGCAGCAAAATTGTAATGCAATCCTGAAAATGGCGGGTGGTTTTCAGCTTCCTTAAAAAATTGGTAGATTTGAGAATAAAGATCAAGGAAATTTCCATTTAAAAAATTGATTAATTCTGAAAATACCTGATCCAATCTATTAACGGCAACGCCATGGCTGCCCAATATAAAAAACGTAGTTATTGAAATACATAAAGGAATACCTGCCCAGATCAGAGATTTTAAAAAATAATGAGATCTCTGTTCTTTATTTGTAAAGGCAAAATAAATCAGGGTTCCAAAATAGAAAAAAATGAAAATTATAGCTTCAATTCTGATCAGCATGGCACTCCAGGCTAACACCAATGTTATCCAGAACAAAACAAAATCGGTTTTTTGAATTGATCTGATTGATATAATGGCAAAATATATACACCATGCAAATATAAATAAAAAAAGTGGATCTCTGCTTACATACAAAGACCATTCATTCATTTTAGGAAGAATGGCAAAAATAAGACTCGCCCAGAAAGCAGCTCTCATGCCAAACATATATTTTGTTAAATAGTACAAAGGGATTATTGCAAGCACCATACTCATAATTGAAATCATATAACCTGCAAAAATCCAGTCAGGGATCAGTATGTGGAATAGTGCAATTAATAGAGGATATCCAGGCATGGGATAGAGTGCCAGTCCATTGGCTATGTTGCCTGCTGCATACTGTCTTGCTGCGTTTATATACAGTATGCCGTCCATATTAATTGTACTTTGATACAGCGTTGACAACAGAATTAGTTTTACAAACAGTGAGATCACAATTGGAACGCCGAGACAGAACCATTTTTCTGCATTATCATCCAGAATTTTTGGATATTCATTTTTTTGCAAAAAAAAAGTTTTTATGTGGAGCCATTTTTTTATTTTATCATCAATCAAGGGATTTATCCTTTAAACTCATTAGTAGAAACCTTGGGCATCCTTCATAAGTACTTTACACTTTTTGAAACCATTCCTTAATTTAAAGGTGGTTTTACTGAAAAAGTGTAAAGTACTTTTATGCTGGTATGAAGGATGCCAAACTTTGGACTTGTTCTTTGTTTTTTCCTGAATCGTATGCAGCCAGCTTTTTGTTGAGTAACATGCAATCCATTTCTATTACTGACAGATTTTTATTTCTGCTGATAGGATATAGCCCGGAAATAACAAATCCATATTCTTCATACTTTCTCAGAGACTCAAGATAATTCGGCATACCAGAATAAATAGGTATTAGCGACAGTTCTGATAAAATAAAAGCAATATGTTTTATTGATTTTAAAGATCCTTTAAAAACTTTAAGATCATACCCTTGGGTGTCCATTTTTAAAAATATTTTTCTTTTATCAAAATTTTGTATTGTTTTAGTCAGAAAGCTGTCAATTGTTTCGACTTCAACTATTTCTTTTTGTATAACCTCTATTTTTTTATACTTTTTTTCCCCAAAATCATTTGGACTAAGAAAAGATGATAAATCTGAGGACTTTGATACATTAATGGCTGCTTCACCGCAGGTATCACTCATTGCCAGTTTATAAATAAACCAATTTTTATCATTAACGCAATTTGCTTGCAATTTTTCAAATGTCTGGCTCACTGGTTCAAATGAATGAATTTCTTTTTTATATCCTTCATCCCGCAGCATATTGCCAAATTGTCCATGATTAGCTCCAATATCTAAAACCATATCTATATTAGATTGGTTTATTAAATTTATGATATGGGAGTTTGCAGTGGGATGTTTTTTACGTTTTATAAGTTCATATCCAAATATCTTTGCAAGTTTTCTATGTAATTTCACTTGTTAATGACCTTTTTGATTAAAAAGGGTAAGATTACCATTATTCAAAATTAAATACTTAAAAAAAATTCAAGCTCCCTTATCCAACATGACAAAAATTAACGTGATGCAACCATCTCAATTACATTAGCTGCTTTTTCATGCCTGGAGTAAACATCTGTTTGCGCAATATATTTTTTCCCGTTGACTTGCCATTGTTTTTTTTCAGAGGTGAGCATGGAAATTAGTGTATTGTTAAGAGTTTCCTGGACAAAGGGCGAGGGTACCAGTTTTCCTGCATTTGCCAATTCTATATGAAAACTGTATCCGCAATTCTCTGTTACCAGAACAGGCAGTCCCGCTGCCATAGCTTCAATTAAAACAGTGCCGGTGTTTTCCTGATAAGCAGGGTGTAATAAAATATCAGCTCCAACGAGAAAGCGTGGTACATCATCTCGCTCGCCGACAAAATTTATTAGAGAAGAAATCCCCTTTTTCTTTGCTAATTTAGAATAAGGTCTTACTCTTCCTTTACCAACAACCATCAGAATAGTTTTTTTTCTAAAAAGGGGTGGCAGGGCTGATATAGCTTTTATTGCACGATCAACCCCTTTTCTTTTATAATCAGAACCAACCATTAATACAACATATTGATTTGATTTAATTGAGAATGCATGTCTAAAATCATCCCTGATTTTCTGAGCATTTTGAGATTTTGGGGGAGTTAGACGATCCATGGAAATTCCCGGCGGCACTGAGTGAAAATGTTGTTCAGCAGTACCATAATACTCCATATAGAGCTTTTTTTCATTATCGGAAATTGATATTATTTCGGTTTTTGACTTTTTGTTAAATACAGCATCTTCCAAATACATTAAAGTTTTACAGCGTCTGGATAAACGGTATAAAAGACTTCTCTCCAATGCTTTTATTGCAAAACAGGTATCTGAAGCAAAATAGATATCCAGCCCGGGCATTTTGTTAAAGCCTACAACAGCATCATAGTGTTTGGCTGTTACATAGTTATCAAGTCTTTTTGCAAAGGATTTATAGCGATTGTGGTTGGTAATGCCTTTATTGGGAATAATAAAAATTTTAAGATTATCTAACTGCTTTCCTTCCCATGAGCCAGTATATACATCTACCTGATGACCACGGGATATACATGCTTTTGCAAGCTGCAGAAAACCTCTCTGCAGCCCTCCTGATGGAAAATATTTAAACAGACAAAATGCAAATTTCATTTAATACAGCCTTTCTGCTTTTTACACTCTATTGATTTGGCCAGCCTTGCAGCCGTAAGGTTTTTAAAGCGACAGCACAGCTTACAAAAAGTAAAAGTCCCCCAATGACATGTACTCCATAAGCCTCAAGAACATCACTCCCATAGTTACCAAAGAAAAAACTGCTTGTAAAGTTATGGAGAAAAATTGCAAGTATCATGAAACTCAGTGGTATCCATTTGCTCCATCCTGAAGGTTTTATTATCAGTAAATAATAAAGTAAAAAGCTGTGGGAAAGTATCAATAAAATGTAATGATGTTTCCAGGAACGCTCCGATAGTAACAACATGGATAAAAACACCATGGCAAACTCTCCGATATTTCCGAGATGTTTGTGATCGTTATGGGGAGTGCGGCAGAACCATGCCAGGAAACCTACCATGGCAAGGGAAGCTGCTTTAACTATTAAAGAGACAGTTTGCTGGTCAAGGGAGATAAAATTAATTTTTAACTCATTGTATGTTCCCCTGGCATCTGCAGTTATGGCAACACTGTCTGAAAAAAGTCGAAAAAATAATCCAGTAAAGGATTGATTCATATGTTGTGTCTGCATATAATTAACCGGCATATCGCTTAAAAAGGGCAGGATCATCTGGTTGTACCATTCTATTATTAACTGATTGTTGAAATCAAAGCCTAAAATAAGGCCAGGGACAAGCCAGCAAAACAGGAAGATACCAGCAAAGGCACCGGCCACACTTGTCCATCTTCGTTTATATAAAAAATAGGGTATAAAAAGTGCAGGGGTTACCTTAAGAACAGTTGCCAGACCAATGAGTATCCCAGAGAGAAAAAGTTTTTTGTGGAAAGAACATAACATTGACAGAACAATAAGCCCGCCAATGATCAGATTCACATTCCCATGGGTTAAATCACTGAAAAAGACTCGCATGCTCAACACTATCAATAACAGTACTGCCCATTCAGGCAAAGGAGGGCCATTGTTTTGAACCATCTTTATTATTGCAGAAAATATAAATAATATTATTAAAAATTTAAAGGTCAGCCATGCAATAGATCCTGCTATGGGTCCCATTGCATGGAAAGGCATGAGAATCATCAGCATACATGGAAGATTAGGATAATATCCGCCTTTTTCACCATAAATGGTTTCTCCGTGTTTTATCCTTTCACTGTGCTGGGTCCAGCGCAGAAATGCGGTACGGTTTTCCTTTGCTTTGTTAATAACCTTGATACCGGGCACTAAATAAATTATTAAAAACGCAGCTATCAACAATTTTTTGGTTCTGGGTTTTAAATTAAACATGCAAGATAGACCTGATTGAATTTTAAGTATTCAGTTTTTTAGTTGAATTTTTATTAACCGAAAAATTTTAGCTTAAAACTGCTTGTTTGTCAAGGTCGTATACTATATAACTCAACTTTCTGGATTGTGCATGTCAAGGCCTGGACGTTGCGTGGGGTCAGGCTTTCGTTTATGAATTATGAATTATGAATTAATTGTTAAGCCCGATCCCGATAGGATTTTGAGACTTTAACCGGTAAAATTAAAGTCAGAAAGTTGAGTATATAATAATAAAATTTTGTTTTTTGTTGAATGATAAATTTTTTTCTGTTAAAAAAAGATTGCAAATCTGGTCTCATTTTTATATGAAAGTCCGTCCAAACGACTGCAATGATAGACTTGGCTCCGCGTCTTCGACCCTAAATTTGTTGTGGCCGATGCGGAAACCACGCTCCGGCCATGCCGGTTTATATGAAACTCCGGGTAACTAAACCGTAGTTTCATGCTTCGTTGTGGGCAGAACGATATGTAAAGAGCTCTGCCCGTGGCAGTTATACAAATATATATTAAGGAAAAACAATGTATTCGTTAAAAAAAATTGGAGTAACAGGTGGATGTGGTTTTCTCGGCTCTCATCTTTGTGAAAAATTATTAAAAAATGGTAATGAAGTTATATGTATTGATAATTGTTTTACAAGTTCAAAACAGAACATTGCTCATCTTTTAAGCAATCCCAGATTTGAATTTTTAAGACATGATGTAACTTTTCCTTT
>JAYEHB010000181.1:0-2209 GCA_034659375.1 Thermodesulfobacteriota bacterium | reverse complement strand
CAAATATGATTTATAATGATCTATACATTTAGAAATGTCATTATTATGACTTTTTATGCATTTGATTAATTCTTCATATTTAATTTCAGTATTTGTCTTCAAGAATTCTGATGAAGCATATATATTATGATTAAATGTTGACAGAAATATTAAACATAAAATAATGGATATTATAGATTTTGAAATATACATATAATTATTATTCATTTTAACCGCCTTTTTATAATTTTTTTTCTCATATTTTTACCAATTGCTCATTGTTGCACAGTACGTGCCCGTATTAAAAGAGATTTAAAAACTTATAAAAAATCCTGGTAAGATTCGAATAGAACTCCCTACCTCTGAATCAGTGTCGACATACTGTAATTGATTTGTTCCGCCGCATTTGCCAATCAGCCTGAAAGCCATAGAAAAGGCATCAAAGAAACCACGTTTTCAAATAAGAAAGCGGCTGACTGACCAACCGTACTACATTTCTTTAACAATAAAACCCTGCAACATCTTCAACCCATAAACATCCCAATTTCCATGCAGTGGGGTCAACTCTTTAATCTTGACAAATCAGTCAAGATTTGCCCCCCGAGTTTGATTTTTTTGACCCCCGATTTTCCCCCGATTTGTGATCCCCGATTTTTGTTTTGCCGATTTTTGCGATTTTGTTTTGGGATTTTGGTGTCCCCCGATTTGTCCTGTCCGATTTGTCCGATTTATTTACCGGTTTTAATCGGCGCTTTCGACTTGACCCTTTTTTTTGGAAAAATCAAGCGACTTCCTTTTCCCGTGTTACCACGTCAAAATTAAAACCTTTTGCTTTGATAATGTATTGAAGTGCTTCCTGGAAAAGGAATGGATCTGTTTCTTTCAATGACTCTTCACAGTACACTCTAAAAAAATCAGAATCCTCTCTTAACTGTTCAACGATAAATTCATCATGATTGGCTGTCAGCATTTTTCACCGCCTTTCTTTTTTTATATATTACCCAGCAATCTTTAGCACTTTTTGTATCTTCATTTTGAGTTCTTTTATCTCCACCACAAAGCAAAACGATAATCATATCCCCATCATTGGCATAATAGACCCGATACCCCGGCCCATAATCAATGCGCATCTCATGAACACCTTGACCAACCGGCTTTGTATCCCCAAAGTTCCCACGCTTTGCTTGAGTAAGCCGTCTGGTAATTTTGAACTTTGCAGTGCCGTCTCTCAACTTGCGAAACCAACTCTGGAAAACACTTTCCCCGTCTCTTGTCATGTAATGTACTATTTTTTTCAATGTCACTGCCATAACAAAATATTATCATTGGGTGTATAATGTTGTCAATCAAAAAGCAGAAGCATTACCATGCTAACTCAAAAAGACAACCAACATTTACCTTTCCCCTTTCTCACATGGTCAGTTATATCTGGAGCAGGTTCCAAAGCCAATAATACACCCGGAAGAAAAAGCTGAAACAAAATAAATATATTTAATCTAACAATGTCAAGGATTGATTTTTAATTTGGTGATTTGAAAAATTGAGAGGGAGAAGGAAAAAAGAAAAAGTTGACATAATGTAAATTATAGGACTAAAAAAAATGTGGTCTGTCCCCCTTTTTTAATGGCAGATCGATTCAACAAAATTTCCAAGGTTGTTCTGGAGGCCAAAGCATTTAAATATAGTTACAGGGTTTTTTTTTTCCAGAGTATCTTCTGGATGAGGTGCAGAAGAGTCTGACACCTGCCGTTGATGCAATTGACTATTGTGTGCAGTTGTTGTCAAAAAAACCAGAATCCCATATTGCAATGCTGGAAAATCTCAAAAAAAAGACAGGAGCATGCGGCTATTTATGGATGGAAGCTGAAATATGTGCAATGCTTGCTGAACTTGGCAAAGATGTTACAATCAATAAAAACCGTTCCACCAGGATTCATAAAGAGTGTGGTACAACAACCGCCGCCTGTTTCTTTTGTTATTCTTGTCGTTATCAAACCTTGAAGATAATTAACCAGAAAAGTCAAGATAATGACAATAATAAAAGCCTGACCCCACGGATAACGGTTAATTGTTACGGAAATTAGTCTTTGCAGAACAGCTTTATTTTGAAAAAAACATTGTTTATCAGGGAAATTTCTTGACATATTATTCTATCTGTCCCATAAAAATATGAAACAGTGTTTTATAATGTTAAACAGTCAGTCTTTTAATTCTTATTATTCTTGTGTTT
>JAYEHB010000180.1:0-2212 GCA_034659375.1 Thermodesulfobacteriota bacterium | reverse complement strand
GGATTTTACTTTTATTGAAAACCCCCAACGCATTCTTGTGCTCTACCGTGAAGAGAATGGCTGTGCTGTGGAAACCCTGTGAGCAACGGGCATGATTGCAAAAACCTGTACAGAAATGTGGGCATCCTTCATAAGTGCTTTACACTTTTTGGGCTCATTTCCTATTTAAAGGGGATTTCCCTCAAAAAGTGTAAACTACTTTTATGCTGATATGAAGGATGCCGAAATGTGAACCTCAGGTGTTTCAATATGGGAAAAAAACTTACTCAACAAATTTTTCTTTTATGGTATCAACCAGGTCGTCTCTTCCCTTTTCTTTCAGCAAAGGTATAAGCTCACAGTAAAAAGGTTCCCTGTGGCGGATATTGATTTTAAATGGTTCAAACATTTCAGGGGTGACATCATTCTCAATAAAGGCATCTGATTTGTGAAGAGCATCCACTGCAAGAAGAGCTGTCATGGTTCTGATACATTTTTCGCATTTTCCGCAGTTGAGATGATCCTTTACATTTGCAAGGCATACCCTTAAATGTTTTAACCCATTGTCCCAGTCTGATATCAGACGTATCTTGTCAATCCTTGACCAGGAGAGATCCCTGTGCCTGATCCTTACATCAAAACTTGAGTATTCAGGATCAAGAAGTGGATGTGAACCGCATGGAACAAGGTTGTTAACATCATAGGAAGAGGCAATGTAAAACAGATTGATTCTGGATGAAAAAGCATGGGCAACTGAAGCAAGCACAGCTCCAAAAAATCTGTTCAGCCACAGATCACGTTCATCGCAGAGATGTCTTATGTTTGTATAAACAGGTATAAGTTCTGCTTCTGCATCATGTGTGATTTTTTCCATGGCATTAAAAGCTCTTTCAAACACATGATACTTCATTCCCCTCTCCACTACACCGCCAATATCAAAGCCATGGATAAAAAAACAATCCCTTATATATCCAGGGTGATTTTTATGGTACCTGAGCCTGTTTAACCTCAATGCTGCAATGGAATCAACTCCTCCTGAAAAAACCATGCCTGCTCTGTTTCCTGGTAATTGTTCAAAAAGGGAAACAGCCCTGCTGCTCTCTATAACCAGGGGTTTAAACTCCCCTTTTGTCCAGTTTTCCATCAATGCCATAACAGTTTCAAGCCCCTCTATAAGAAAGGGGGAGATCCTTCCATCCACTGCCACTCTTCTCTCTTTAAAATAGAGAGCGGGAATAATGGAACCGACTAAAAAGGCACTGGGGTTCAAATTTATAGATGAACCAAATTCGTTGGAAGTTTCAATAAAAATTTCCTTTTCAGGTTGATCACAATCTTCAAAGGTTATTTTTGCACAAATTCTGGTTCTGTTACCTTTAGTAAGCTTAAAATCAGAAATTTTCATTTTTATTTTTATTTTTATTTTTTAAAATCAAACTTAAAACTTTTTACCAAATAGTTATATAAAATATCAATAAATATATCTATTTACCAAATACATGACCTGTTTTCTCCAATATTTTAATGGTTGGATCAGGTCATAAAAAACCATTAAGTCCCAATTCAACATAGTAAAATTATTAGCAATTTCGTCCAATACATATGTTAGCTATGGTCCAACTTTTGTTAAAATATCAAGTCATTTGACCGGCACTATAAATATCGGACTAAAAAAAACGTGATCTGTCCCCCCCCCTTTTCCTCTTAAATATTCGCCACTTCTACATATGCAATCTTGCAATGAGGAATTGGAATTCTGTTGCCATCTTCATACAAGCCTTCAATATGGAATTCTATAGCTTCTGAGATTAACTCAATGGTTTCCTGCTTTGTTTCTCCCACTGCGATACAGCCAGGTAAATCCGGAACAACGCACCATAACTTGAGTCGCCCTCTTCTATAATAATTGTATATTTCATCATTTGCACCTCATCTTTTGAGATCCGCTTGCTTCAAAGCACTGTTAAGCGTACAGGGAAGAACTTCTATATTTAATTTTCCTTTTACATATATAACATAAAAAAATAAAACGCTCAAATTAAAAATATGCATTATTTATTTATCTGTTCCCAGTTTTTCTTTTTTTATTGAATCTTAAAACCATTAAAACCAAGAAGAATAATTTGAAAAAGAAAAAAGTAACATAATGAATATTATAGGACTAAAAAAAACGTGGTCTGTCCCCCTTTTCCTTACTTCTTTATTCGTATGCGACACACTGAGATTTGTTCTT
>JAYEHB010000179.1:0-9743 GCA_034659375.1 Thermodesulfobacteriota bacterium | reverse complement strand
CTGAAGATACCCTTCTTCCGTATTATCCCCTTGGTGAATTTAAAACACCGGAAGAGTAAGGGTTTACTCAAAAATTAATTACCAATTGATGCAGGTACAGGGGAAACAGACCAAAGATTTTTTGTGGGAAAAAATATAGTAACCGTTCACAGTCAATTCGCCAACTTGTAAGCGTTTGCAGGGTACTGTAGATGCAAGGCCCGGGTACGCAGACGTACTCATGTACTTCAAGTGCCCGACCAGGCAAGGTGCAGTGCCCTGTGAACGCTTACAAAATATAGTTGTTTTGGAGGAGTATATGCAAAAAGAAGTTATGTTTGCAGGTTTTGGTGGTCAGGGAATTTTGCTCAGTGCAAAGCTTTTAGCCTATGCAGCCATGAAGCAGGGACTGGAAGTTGCCTGGGTGCCATCATACGGGCCTGAGATGAGAGGTGGAACAGCATATTGCACAGTGGTTGTAAGTGACAAACGGATAGGCTCACCTATTATTAAAAATCCAGCACATCTGGTTGCAATGAACAGGCCGTCTCTGGAAAAATTTGCTCCGGTTGTACAGCCCAACGGGGTGATTTTAATAAACAGTTCACTTATTCCAGTGAAAACAGGCAGGGATGACATTGTTGAACTGATTGTGCCTGCCAACGAGGCTGCAATTAAGCTTGGCAGTGTTAAGTGTGCAAATATTGTGGCAGTAAGTGCTTTTGCTGCAAAGAGCAAAATGGTTGATATTGATATCCTTCGTGAATGTGTAAAAGAGCAGTTTGCAGCCAAGGCAAAGTTGATACCTTTAAACATGAAAGCCTTTGATGAGGGATTGAAAATAGCAGAAGAGAGTTGATAGTCAAAAAAAATTTAATTTTTAGTTATTGGGGGGGGTGCTGTATGATCAGAGTCGAGATTTCGCTTTTTCTTAAAAATGCTCCTGGGGAACTGGGGAATTTAACTGTTTTTCTGGGAGATGCGGGTATAAATGTTGATGCCATAAGTATTCAGGATGCCTCGGCCTATGTGCAGAGTCTGTTTGAGGCAAGGGGGAAGTCTTTAAAACGAATAGCCTCTTCTGCAAGCTACAGCTCAGTACGCAGGGATTCTGCGCAATTTGCTCTGGTACGCATCCTGGTGGACAAGCCTGATAAAGCTGTGGAACTTCTCAAGGAGAAGGATTATATTTTTGATACAAAGGATGTCATAGCCATTGATCTTGAGAATGTTCCAGGAAAACTTGCTGAAATAACAACAAAATTCGGGGACAGAGGAATTAATATCAACTATGTTTACGGTTCAGTCTCTCCTGGAGATGCAAAGTGCCTGTTTGTTTTTTCACCGGAAGATGTTGAACTTGCTGAAAAAATATTTTCTGAATAGTAAATATTTACGAGGGGGGAGGGAGAGATTTCAAATCTCCCCCTCTTTTTTTTGGGGCTTGGTTCTATCTTCGGCCCCTTGAGGGCGGGGGCTTTCGTTGTTCCTGCAATCAGGATATATGGCCGACGTTAGAACCAAACCCTTTTTTTGTCATGTCATGGTTTTCTTTTGTCTTTTAAAATATGGTTTGAGATTACTATTCTCTGGATTTCCGAGGTGCCTTCATAGATTGTAAAGACCCTGGCATCCCTGTAAAAACGTTCAACAGGATAATCCTTTGTAAAACCATAGCCTCCGTGGAGCTGAATTGCCCTTGCTGTTACCTGGTTTACCATTTCCGATGCAAACAGTTTTGCCATGGATGCCTGGGCTGTGTAATTCTCTTTACGATCCTTCATTCCTGCAGCAGAGAGGACAAGCTGGCGGGCTGCTTCAATCTGTGTTGCCATGTCTGCAATCTGCCATCTGATGCCCTGGTGTTTTGATATGGCAATTCCAAACTGTTTTCTTTTTTTTGTATATTTTATTGAAGCATCCAGTGCAGCCTGGGCAACACCTAATGCCTGGGCGGCAATACCAATCCTTCCTCCATCAAGGCCTGACATGGCTATCTTAAAACCGTCACCTTCCTTGCCAAGAATGTTTTTGGCTGGAACACGGCAATCCTCAAATATGAGATCAGTTGTGTCCGAGGCCCGAAGTCCCATTTTATCTTCTTTGCGTCCCACGATGCACCCGGGAGTGCCCTTGGAAACCAGGAATGCACTTATGCCTTTGTGGCGGGCAGCTTCATCTGTTTTTGCTGTTACAATAACAGTGCTTGAGGTTTTACCGGAAGTGATAAAGCGTTTTGTACCGTTGATTACATATTCATCGCCTTGAAGAACAGCGGTTGTGGTCTGGCTTACAGGGTCAGAGCCTGCCTCTGGTTCGGTTAAAGCAAATGCCCCTATCACATCTCCGGAAGCCAGAGGTACCAGGAACTCCTGTTTTTGTTCTTCTGTTCCATATTTCAGGATACTTTCACATACAATGGAATTTTGAACCGACATGACAACAGATGTTGAAGCACAGGAATATGCAATTTCAGAAAGAGCAAGAACATAACTGATGGTGTCAGCATTCTCTCCGCCATATTCTTCTGGAATCATCATGCCCATTAATCCTAATTCACCCATTTGTTTAAAATTGTCTGCAGGAAATTCCTTTGTCTGATCACGTTCAGCAGCAGTGGCGCCGACAACTTTTCTGGAAAATTCTCTGACCATGCTCTGAATCATTTTTTGTTCATCAGTAAGTTTAAATAACATGACTGGTTCCTTTTTATTCAACCTGGGTTTTCAAGGTTAAGGGCTGTAAACAACCACAATAAGTTCAGCATCAGTATCTCCAATGTTTTTCAGGTCATGTTTAATGCCTGAATTAAAATGAAGAGAATCTCCCGGGGAAAGGTTGTTTATATTGTCGCCTACTTTTACCTCTACCTCACCATTTAAAACATATACAAATTCTTCCCCTTCATGCTGAAAGCCAACACCACTGTGAGTCTGATTTGCCTCAACCATTATGCGAAAGGCTTTGAGATGCTTGTTTTCAGCTCCAGGGGTCAAAGGAGTATACGCATAGTTGTCGGTTCGTTTTGTGTAAGCTTTTGCACGTTCCTTTGAAGTTGCTTCCTGCTCTTTAAGGAAAAAACCGGAATCAATGCCAAGTGCCCTTGATATCTGAAGTAGAGTGCCAACCGAAGGAATCTGGTCTCCTGATTCTACTTTTTTTATAAAATCTTTGGCAAGGCCGGTTTCATTGGCTATGAAGTCAAGGCTTATTTTTTTTTCAAGCCTTATTTTTTTTATTTTTTGCCCGGTGGAAACGATTTTGTTCTTTTGTTGTGCCATTACTGCTCCTTTTTTTTGTAAGTGTTCACAGGGCTCTGCACCTTGCTTATAGTGAGGGTCACATGACTTGATACTCTTTTTGGGCTTCAAACCCTTGTCCTGCAAGGATTTAAGGTTGAATTTTGGTATCAGGTCATTTGACCGGTACTATAGTCGGGCACTTGAAATACCTGGGTAACGTTACGCGTGCCCGCTGCCCTGCTGCTCTGCATCTGCAGCACCGAAGTAAACGCTTACAATTCGGCAAAGTGACTGTGAACGGTTACTTTTTTTTAATTGTTCTGGCGCAGGTTGTTCTATTTTCTGATCGAGCGCTCGGTCATACATGGCAGAATAAAAAAAGGTTGTCAAGTCAGATCAACAACCTTTTTTAAAGCTTGAAATTTATAGTATAGGGGAATTTGTTTTTATTGGTTATTAAATCAATATGTTATAAAAAATAGTCCAAGGGGAGTTGGTTTCTTAATTCTTATTTTCGTGTTTTTTTGGCAAGAGAATTAAAAAATTCTTTTGCGTGTGACCTTTAGGTTAGATTCTGGCTTGTCCAGGTTAGGCTATTCCACGTTTTCCAGCCAGTTTTCACTGTCTTCTGCTTTTCCGTACTGGATATCAGTTATGGCATCATGGAATTTAAGAGCCAGGGGGCCTATTTTACCGTTTCCAATTTCCATGATCTTGTCATCATATTTAATCTCTCCAACAGGAGATATAACTGCAGCAGTGCCTGAACCAAAAGCCTCTTTTAATGTGCCGTCTTTATGTGCTGCCATTAACTCATCAATGCTGATTTTTCTTTCTGATACTTTTATTCCCCATTTCTTTGCAAGATCAATAACTGAATACCGGGTTATTCCAGGCAGAATACTTCCATTTAGCTCCGGTGTTACAAGTTCATCTCCAATATAAAAGAAGATATTCATGGCACCAACTTCTTCTATGTATTTCAGCTCAACTCCGTCAAGCCACAGCACCTGGGCATAGCCCTCTTTTTTTGCTTTTTCCGATGCATACAGGCTTGCAGCGTAATTCCCCGGCGTTTTGTATTCCCCTACTCCGCCCCTTACAGCTCTCACATGTTCCTTGGAAACTGCTATTTTTACAGGGTTGACCCCTGTTGCATAATAGGCACCAACAGGAGAAAGAATAATAAAGAATCTATATGTATCCGAGGCTCTTACTCCAAGGAAAGCATCGGTTGCAATTATAGTCGGACGGATATACAGAGATGTTCCAATAGTCGTAGGAATCCAATCTTTTTCAAGTTTAAGAAGCTCTTTAAGGCAATCCATGACAAACTCAATATCAATTTCAGGAATACAGAGACCTTTTGAAGATTTGTTCATACGTTCAAAGTTTTTTTCCGGCCTGAAAAGCTGGATATTTCCACTAGGACTCTTGTATGCTTTCATACCTTCAAAAACAGCCTGTCCATAGTGAAGCATCATTGTGGCAGGAGAGAGGGAAAAATCTTTGAACGGCTCAATACGGGGGTTGTGCCATCCCTTGTCAGAAGAGTAATCCATGTTAAACATGTGGTCAGTGAATATTGTTCCAAATCCAAGGGCTGAATCTTCAGGCCTTGTCCCTTTTTTATCTTTTTCGGTAATAGTCAGTTTCATTTGAATCTCTCCGTAAATAATTGTTAATATCAATTTTTCTATTTTTTTAGAATCTAATATTGATTTAAATATTTTTGTAAATTATGATCTTGAACATATCCCTTTGTCAAGGTAATTTTGTTAGTGATCAGAAAATATAAATTTGAGATGTATGGATGCTCTGTTTTTTAATGGTTAATATATTTTTTTTATGGTAGTGTTGATGAAAGCTGTTATTATTTGTAATAAACAGCATTTGCCTGCCAATTTTAAACAGGATACGAATAGATTGAGTTGATGGTGGGGTTTTGAGATTTTAACCGGTAAAATTAAGGTCAGAAAGTTGAGTCAGTTACCTGTAATAGTGAGGAGATACCATGAAAATGATGAGAGCACTGGTTAAAGCCAAAGCAGAGCAGGGGTTGTGGCTGCAGGATGTTCCCGTTCCTGATGTGGGAGAGAGTGATGTCTTGATTAAGATAAAAAAAACAGCCATATGTGGTACAGATGTTCATATCTATAACTGGGATAAGTGGGCTCAAAAGACCATTCCGGTGCCCATGCATGTGGGCCATGAATTTGTGGGTAATGTCGCTGAAGTCGGGAAGAGTGTTCATGATTTCAAGCCGGGAGATCTGGTTTCAGGCGAAGGGCATATTGTATGCGGTCACTGTCGCAACTGTCTTGCAGGTCGCCGGCATCTGTGCATGAATACAAGTGGTGTGGGCGTTAACCGGCCTGGTGCCTATGCCCAGTATCTCTCCATTCCTGTGACCAATGTATGGTATTGTGATCCTGATATTCCTCTTGATGTTCTGGCATGTTTTGATCCCCTTGGAAATGCAACACATACTGCACTCTCTTTTGATATTCTTGGCGAGGATGTGCTTATAACAGGTGCGGGGCCCATAGGCTGCATGGCAGCATTAATTGCAAAGCATGCCGGCGCACGATATGTTGTTGTTACTGATGTTAATCCCTACAGGCTTGAACTTGCAAAGAGAGCCGGGGCAACCATGGTTATTGATGTTACAAAAGAGAGTGTTGAAGATGCAAGAAAAATGCTTGATATGAAAGAGGGGTTTGATGTTGCCATGGAGATGTCAGGTAATCCTGATGCATTTCATTCACTGGTGGACAATATGTGCCATGGCGGTAAGATAGCTCTTTTGGGAATAATGCCGGAAACATGTTCCCTGGACTGGAATAAAATTGTTTTTAACGGTCTCACAATTAAGGGAATATACGGTAGGGAGATGTATGAAACATGGTATAAAATGACTTCCATGATACAGACCGGCTTAGATATAACACCTTTAATAACACACAGGTTCCATTATACTGAATTTGAAAAAGGGTTTAATGTTATGAGGTCTGGAAAATCTGGAAAAGTTATTCTGGATTGGGATTTAAACCATTAAATACCTAACCTGACAAGCCGGAATCTAACCTGAAGGTCACACGCAAAAGAGTTTTTTTAATTCTTTTGTCAAAAAAACACGAAAATAAGAATTAAGAAACTAAGTGGACTTGGTTCTATATTCGGCCACTTGAGGATGGGGGGGGTCGTTGAGGGTGGGGTCAGGCTTTCGTTATTGTCATTATCTTGACTTTTTTTGGTTAGGGAGCTGGAAGAAAATAATATGAGTGTAACCAAAACAACGCAGAACCTCAGCTCATGATTATCAAAACGTAGGGGCGAACGGCCGGTCGCCCGTACTGGCATCAATGGTTAGCTTTTTTAAAATTTGGTTTTATGCACCATTTTGGTTACACTCAAATAATATACCTGTATCGTACACACAGTTGCCGATTGGTTCATGACCGTAGGGGCAACCCCCTGTGGTTGCCCTTCATCATTTGTTGTGTGCAGACTTAAACCACCAAGGCTGCCCATGGCAGTTATATGAAAGTCCGTCCAAACGGTTATAATGATTAGACTTTCATATTTTGTTGTGGCCGATGAGAATGACCATGTTCCGGTCATGCCGGTTATATTGGTTTTTTTAACCTGCGAATAGAATTCGTAAAAAAAATCTTGACATTATACGAAAAATTGTAGATAACACCTATTACTTGAGTTTGCAGGTAACTTCTTTGGTGCCACATCTCTATTATTTCAAAAACTATATATATTATTTATAGATTACTTAATATCAATTAATTTTAATTGATATTTAACAATTTTTAAGGAGAAATCTAAATGAACGATTTTTTGCAAAGCCTTCGCGGAGGGCAGAAAGATAAGCGTACGCCTAAGACCAGAAAAGGTTTTGACAGTCCTCAACATTATAATTCATCTTCATCTTCCCATTTTTATTCACAGGCAGGGTATCATAAGCAGCATGCTGTCAACAAAAGACCCAGTCGAAACTCCCAGATGAACCAGTGGGGTGAAGAGCAAGGGGTTTTTATTCCTGCAGAGATTATTGAAAGTATCACCTCGTTTATTGATATAATGGCAAAGAATCAGGAGTTTCTTGTTGATTCACAAGAGAGAAAAGCTTCTGCTGAAGAACGTAAGGCCAATGCTTTAGAAGATATTGCAACCTCCATGCGTTTTATCGCCATCCCCTCCGATGATGAAGAGGATCTGCATGATAAGGGTAAGGTTGAAGAATTTGTAAATGATAAATCTGCTCCAGAAGAGCTCTTTGAGTTTACACCTCCTGAAGAGGTTGAGCTTCCGGTCTATGATGAGGCCCCTTCTGATCTGAAAAATAACCAAATTAAAGCAGCCTCTACCCAGAAAGCAAAATCTTCAACTAAAGCCAACTCTGCAACTGGATCAAAATCTTCAGCTCAACCAAAATCTCCAACTAAAGCCAACTCTGCAACTCAACCAAAATTTTCAGCTCAACCAAAATCTTCAATTAAAGCCAAAGCTTATGGAAAAGCTGAAAAAGAGCCGGTTAAGGTTATAAAGAGAACAAAGAGCCAGAAAGCAAAGGCGGAGCCGTCTACAGTAAAAAAAGGTATTCTTTCTCGTGATGACGTGATGGCAAAAATTTACAGTATGCGCGAAAAAGGTGAAACTTTTGAGCAGGTGGCACAGTTTTTTGTAGAGATTGGACAGCCAACTTTTTCCGGCAGGGGTGAGTGGCATGCCCAGACAGTCCACAGACTCTGCAGCAAAAAGAAATAATCTTCAATTCGGCATCCTTCATAAGTACTTTACACTTTTTGAGGGCATTTCCTATTTAAAGGTGTTTTCCACAAAAGAAGTGTAAAGTACTTTTATGCTGATATGAAGGATGCCTTCAATTTTTACATTTTTGATTTGATTTCATAAAAAGCTGGTGGGTTTTCAATCTATCCACCAGCTTTTTTCCGCCTCCTATTACTCGATGATCAAGTTTTTATTTCTGATGTCTCGAAAACGGGGTCAGGCCTGCGTTATTTGGGCCAACGGGGTCAGGTATGACCCTATTTTCTTCCAGTTCCCTTGTTTACTTGTGAATTCATATATTCTTCCCATTCAATTGGAAGCATCTGCTTCTTTTTTGTGTTGCACTCCTTGCAGCAGGCAGCCACATTGGATTTTACAGATTTGCCTCCCCTTGCAATGGGTACAATATGATCCATGGTAAGTTCTTTTGGAGGGAAATTATTCCTGCAATAGTAACATAAGCCTAGGGAACGTTTTCGTTTCCACCACTGGCTCTGTTTTAAATCCCTTGCTTTGTGCTTCTCTTTTTTTTGTAAATTCTCATCAACAGACATGAAAAATTGGTTCATTGTTTTTTAGTATCCAAATTCTTTTAAACTCTGTTCATTTCTGACCCAGTTTTTTGTTTCCTTTACAAAGAGTTTCAGCAGTATTTTGGAGCCTGTCATTCTCTCAATATCTTTTCTTGCCTTTTCTCCAATTGTTTTCAACATTTTTCCACCTTTCCCGATGATGATCCCTTTCTGGGAATTACGGTTAACATGGATGCTTGCATGGATAACAATAAGTTTTTTTTCAACTTCAAAAGAGTCCACAGTTACAGCAATTGAGTATGGTATTTCCATTCCTGTGTGGCGAAAGATCTTTTCCCTTATCATCTCTGCTGCAATGAATCTTTCGGAAAGATCTGTAAGAGTATCTTCAGGAAAAAGCCTGGGGCTGATGGGGATGCATTTTTCAACTTCGCTGAGAAGTTCCATGGTCTGGGCCCCGGTCTTTGCAGAGATAGGGATCACAGCATTGAAATTTAAAAGAGACGAGTATTTTTCAATCAAAGGGAGGATTTCATGCTTTTTAATGAGATCGATTTTGTTCAAGGCAAGAACCACCTGCCTGCCCTTTTTTTTCAATTGTTCAATAATTATAGCCTCTGATTCATGATCCTTTAATGAGACATCTATCATTAAAAGAATGGCATCCACATCCGCCACTGCTGCAAGGGCCTGGTCCACGATTTTTCTGTTGAGCAGGGATTTTGCCTTGTGAATTCCAGGTGTGTCAATAAAAATAATCTGGGATAATGGTCGTTCAACCACGCCGAGAATTCTGTCTCTGGTTGTCTGGGGTTTTTTTGAGGTTATGGATATTTTTTCTCCCAGGATTTTGTTTAGCAGGGTGGATTTTCCTGCATTGGGTGCCCCTATAATGGCAATAAACCCGGATCTGAATTTTTTTTCCATTGTTTACTTCCTTCTGTTTCTCAATTTCTCCAACCAGTGCCTGAACGATTTATGCTTTCAAGCCCCGTGGTTGGGCTGCTCCTAGATGAGCTATGCTCACAAAGTACTCATGCTTTCAACCACGGATCAGGATGTCAATCTCTTTTAAGGCTGCCTCTTTGCCAAGTTTTGATTTTGCAGAAAAGAGAATAAAATCTTTTTCTTCTCTTGCAAGGGCGGCGGCAATAATCTTTAACCGTTTTTTTTGTGCTGTTTT
>JAYEHB010000178.1:0-2218 GCA_034659375.1 Thermodesulfobacteriota bacterium | reverse complement strand
ATCGTCATTTGTTTTCGACGTTTTATTTTCATGGCGGTCTACAGACTGCAGAATTGAGTATCAGGGGATGGGCCTTGATTCAAAATTTTGCTCCTTGCAATCCGGTCACGGTGAAAAAGCATGATGGCTTGAGGTGTCCGGCTGAGTGGCTCAACAAATCCAGATATCATGAAAATTGGCTGGAAAACCTTTTGGTTTCAGCTTGGATGGGTGGTTTTAGGTATCCGCCCCCAAATCCGTTATAACCAGAAAATTTTTAATTTTGTGAAAGAATGTAAATATTCGGGTTAGTAATGTAAATGTTTGGCCAGTGCCCCATATTCGTTTATTCGGGACTGCGTAGCATACCAATTTTGACGGTCACTCATTTTATGTTTTGTTAAAATTTTGCATCACAATGGAAATCCTGTTATAATACTTGACCATGGGCTGAAAGGCTAAAAGCAGCGTAAAAAACAAAAAAAATATACTTTAAGGAGCAATATGGGTTGTTTAATTGATCAGGAAATTATAAAAAAAACCATAGACTTTCATGGGCATTCGTGCCCGGGACTTGCCATTGGAATACGTGTTTCAGAACTTGCCATGGAAAAAATTGACATAGCAGAGGCAACAGCACCTGTGTGTGTTGTGGAGACTGACATGTGTGCAATAGATGCCGTGCAATTTCTCACTGGCTGCACCTATGGCAAGGGAAATCTTATTCATAGGGACTATGGTAAATCAGGCTTTACATTTTTTGACAGAAACAGCAACTTTGGGTTTCGTGCTCTTTTTAGAAAGGATTTTTCCAGGGGTGAAAATAGAGATACCTCCATAGAAAGAATAATGGATGCAGATCTTAGTGAGCTTTTCACTGTTAAGGATATATCAACGGCTCCGGTACGCCCGGCCAGGATTATGGAGAGCATAGAGTGTCAGTCCTGTGGAGAATTAGTAATGGAATCAAGGATAAGAAGATTTGATGGAAAATATTTCTGTATCCCATGTTTTATGGTCAGGGAACAGAAAATTTGATTACATTAAAGGAGTACGCAAAAACATGGATAAAAAAATCAGAAAAATTGCTGAAAAAATTGTAAAAGCCAAAAAGTTTATAATCTTCACTGGTGCAGGAATATCCACTGAAAGCGGTATCCCGGATTACAGAAGCCAGGGCGGAATCTGGGATAAATTCAGGCCTGTATATTTTGATGAATTTATGTCATCAAAAAAACAGCGCATCAAATACTGGCAGCAGAAACTTGATTTTAACAGGGAGCTTGTCAAAAGCCGGCCCAATAAAGGGCATCTTGCCATTGCAAAAATGAATGAAATGGGTTTTTTACACACCCTTATAACCCAGAATATAGACGGGCTTCACCAGGAGTCAGGTATCCAGGATGAAAAAATAATCGAACTCCACGGCAATACCAGACGCATAAGGTGCATGACCTGCTCAAGAACCATCCCCTTTGAAGAGGCTGAAGCAATGATCGCGGCTGGAGATTCTGCTCCTGAATGCACCTGTGGGGGCTATCTTAAACCGGATACAATTTCTTTTGGCCAGGCAATGCCAGAGTATGAAACAAAAAAAGCAGTGGAACTTTCAGCTTCCTGCGATCTTTTTATGGTTGTAGGTTCCACACTGGTTGTACAGCCGGCAAGCCTTATGCCTGATTATGCAAAACAGGCCGGAGCTTTTCTTGTTATTATCAATCTTTCTGAAACACCCTGTGACAGTTCCTGCGATATCCTCATAAGAGAAAAAGCAGGAAATATTCTGGAGAGGATTGCTGCAGAGAATGAAAATTTATAAAGAGAAAAACCGGTGCGGCCGGAGCGTGGTTACTGCATCGGCCACAATACCCTAAAGGGCAGAAACCAAAAAATGAAACTCCATGAGTTTAAATAGTTGGACGGAGTTTCATATAAATTCTTGAAGATATCAAAAGTCTGTTTGTTTTAAAAGAAAAATAATCGCCAGAGCTGGTTTTGCCAGAGTAGCAGGGTGGCTACGTTGTTTTTGCGGGTACCTGAAATATGTGTCCTTTGGTACAACGCCGAAGACGAGTTAAAAGGCAAGCCGGACGGTAGATTTCTTTTTTTTTCGGGGCATTACATGCAATAAATGTTTTACATTTGTTATTAGCAGGCGAAAAAAATCAATTAATAACAAGCGATTATGCTGCTGCAATAAAACAATAGCACTGCAATGTTAATACTGCCTCTCCTCTCC
>JAYEHB010000177.1:0-2219 GCA_034659375.1 Thermodesulfobacteriota bacterium | reverse complement strand
TCCAGTTCGTATTTAATTATTATTACACTATGTGCCGGCAGTTTTGATAATTTAAAAAAATATTTACCAATTTGAACATTTTCCAGTGCATTGATATTTTCACCCTGGTACACAAAAAGTTCTGCAGCATCCTGATTATCACAAACAGTATTGAATGCTTCACTTCTGGTTGCCGGCAGTTTTGTATTCCTTCTGATCAGGGGAACAAATCTGTTGGGCGAGATTTCTCCATCAATTTCACCCAAAGTTGAAATGCCAAAGGTGTATGGTGTAATATCAAGAAGAACCCCTGAAGAATCAAGACCCATTTCACGTCCTGCCTGGATGGCAGCACCTAAGGCTACACACAGATCAGGATCAATCTCTTGACTGGGCAGGAGATTGATTTTTTCCTCAAGCATTTTTGAGAGCTTTGGAATTCTTGTGGAGCCTCCAACAAGTATGATTTTGTCCAGACCAGAAGGGAGCATGCATGCATCCTTAAGGGCCTTGTTAACAGATTCCATTGTTTGTTGAAGATAATGATCTATTATCTCTTCAAATTTTATTCTGGACAGCTCAAAGGATAGATGGACATCTTTTGATCCTTTTTTACAGAGATGATCCTCTTCAATTTTTGCAAAGGGAGCATTTGAAAGCTCTATTTTGGCTTTTTCCGAAGCAAGCCTGAGCCTGGCAAGAACTGTTTTATTATCCCTGACTGAAATATCAAATTCCTCTTCAATATGATCAATGAGGAGTTTTTCAATTTCTCTGTCAAAATCATCACCCCCAAGACTGTTGTCTCCAGTTGAGGCAAGCACCTCCACAACGTTTTCTTCGATTTTTACAATAGATACATCAAATGTGCCTCCGCCAAGATCATAGATCATAATTCTCTGGCTCTTTGAATCAGTACTTTCATAGGCAAGGGCAGCAGCAGTCGGCTCGTTAAGAATTCTTACCACTGTAAGTCCTGCAATTTCACCAGCCTCCCTGGTGGCCAGGCGCTGGGCATCGGTGAAATATGCGGGGGTAGTAATTACAGCTTTGGAAATATTTTTACCTGTAATTTTTTCAGCCCTTTCTTTTAAATTTTTTAAAATAAAGGCAGATATCTCCTGGGGAGTGTAGGATTGATCCTTTATTACAATTTTTTCATCTGATCCCATTAATCTTTTTACTGACAGAACTGTATCCTCAGGATAGAGCACTGCCTGGTTTCTTGCCTCTGTTCCAGTGATTATCTTCCCTGTTGAAGGATTAATTCCAACACACGAGGGAACAATTCCATTATCACTGTTTTTAATGAGTATGGCATGACCATCCATGACAAAGGCAGCTTCTGAGTTTGTTGTTCCAAGATCAATACCTATTATTGTTTCCATATTTTTTTCCTTTATTTTGTAACAATTACTTCTGCGTATTTTAGTACTTCATTGTCTCGTAAAAAACCGCATGAGAGATTTTCCGCAACAATACCTTTACTGCATCCATGAATTTTTTTTGTATCAACAGCATTCATTGTTTTAGGGTCAAAGGGCATTGACTCTGTTTTAACAGGATAAATGTCCATTAAGGCAAGGGCTCGATCAAATCTTCTCACTGCCATTTCATATCCCTTTGAAATATTTTCCATATCCCCTGCACGGGGTTTAAAAAAAGATTTTCTATTTTTAATTTCAATGCTTGCCATGTGTCCCCGGATTAAAGCATCCCTTACATTAAAAAAAAGAGCAGCAGATTTTTTTTCACAATTAAGACGTATTCTCTTCTCAAGTTCAGTTATATCTGTAATGCTCTTTTTAAAAAGTTCAGAATTTTCCTGATAAGTATCTGTATATGACTGCAATCTATTTAAAGTTTTGTGCTGTTCTCTGTTCTGCATTTTGATCTCCTGGCGCAGAGCTGTGAATTCAGAAAGCATTGTGTAAAGATCGCATGTGTCAGGAGTTACATCCATTTTTGGAGAATCATCCAATATTATATCAGCAAGCCATGATTTATAATCCTCAAGAGCTTTTCTCTTAAAAGCAGACTCAGAAAAATTTATTTTCCTCTTTTGTTCCATTTTTTTTGTAAAAAAAGCAATAATAAATTTCATCACAGGAATAATTAAATATGTGTCTAAACTATCTTTTGTTGTTTTTAAAATTTTGTTAATTTTTTTCATTATTAGTTAACAGCCTTTATGAATTATCAATTATGAATTATGAATTATGAATTATCAATTATGAATT
>JAYEHB010000176.1:0-2220 GCA_034659375.1 Thermodesulfobacteriota bacterium | reverse complement strand
TTGAAGTTAAAGAAATTTTTAACCGGGTTAAAAGCCAAATCATGTACAGGTTAAACAACCTGAATAAGGTTCAACTGAACAAAGAGTTTAGAATCAAAACAGAGTGCCCGTCTGAACTGCTGCCTGATAAGGTGAAAAGAGCAAAAATTGAAGTTATAGCCCTGAAACTTGCATTAGCTGAAGGTACTCCCACATTAGAACAAAAAAATACAGCTATACTTTTTGGAGTACAAAAAGAGCTTGAAAAGCATGGATTGTGTCTGAAAATTATCAGATCAAATATTGCTGTATTCAATACCTGTGAGCAGACAGCTACCTTTTCCTGTCCCAGAATCCCCAAAGATACCGATGCCAAAATTGGCGTGCGCAGGGACCCGCAAAATGCAAAAAAGAAACAAAAAATTTTTGGCTGCAATGCTGTCATATCTACTTCAGTTGAGCTTGATCTAAAGCTTGAGCTGCCTGTTGCTGTAACTAACATTGCCGGTAATGGAGATGAAGGGAGCATGCTCATTGTAAACAAAGAACAAATCAAACCAAATGGATTTGATTCTAAAAATCAGTGCCATACCTTTTGCTGTTTTAAGCAATGTCTCAAAATGAAAGTCCCTGGCATTAACAACCTCCAGAAAAACTATGACATAGGGGCATGCCCTTACATTGAAAACCGCAACGGCTACTCAAAACATATGTACATCAAACATCAGCCAAGGATGCAGAACGAGATTCCAAGAGGAACCAAGCGTTACAATGATTTAAAGCAATCAAGATCTGCTTCCGAAAGAGCCAACAGCACCATCAAGGAAGATGTCAAAGTAATAGACAAACCCATTGTTTATAATAAATCCAGGGCTGACATCATTGTTCAAATAGCTGCCATTGCACTTTTAATGCACCGAAGTATGGCTTTTATTGTTAAAAGCACCATTTTTTTTCTGAAACACTCAGTTTTTAACACCCATGAAACAATGAACAAAACAATCAGACCAAAAACCCCAACATCCACACGATCTCAAATTCAGCTTGAATAAACAAAATAACCCTGAATTAATCCCCCTCCCCAATTTTTTTTAAGTCCATCTGAGGCTTACGGCATCATATTGCCTAATGCAAATTTTTACTCATTGTTTTACTCATTTTTAACCGAACAACACCTCTTTGTCGGAAAAAAATTCCAAAAATTTGGTTTACTCCCATTCATATCGCTAAATATTACGGGAATGGCTATTTATGCCCGTAGTATTAAACACCCTCTGAAGTTGATTAAGATAACCAGAACATGTTGTAAACCGGCAACAGGAGAAGGCAGAAATTAGTGCTTTTAGTTTAAATTCGGTTTTATGGATATTTATATAGTGTCTGAATTTAAATACTGATGAAGCCTGATCAACTCGTGGCTGTTCAGGATCAAATTCCCATGGATGAGCATAGAAAACAAATATTTGATCTGAGTTCAGGACAGATTTCATACCCAGCTTAAAAAGCCAGAATGGTATAAGCCTGAAATAGCCGCCTCCGCCAAAGGGTATTACATTAGACCCAATATGGTAATTACTTATAGGAATTTCATAAAGGCTATCCAAGGTCTTGTAAATCTTTTTTGATCGTTTTTTATCAAAAAGATCGAGTTTACCATACCTGCCGTGCATGGAAAAAGAATTATAACTGGAATCATACAGATAACCAGCTTTTTTAATCTGCCCAAGTGCTTTTTCAGTTATGGAAAAGTTAGGCGCTCTATATCCAAATATCTGATTACCCAATATATCTTCAAGTAGTTTTTTGCTATACGTTAAATCCTGAAAAAGTTCATCAGACTGCTGGTGTGTGCAAAGATTATGCAAATTGCCGTGGGAGGCGACTTCATGGCCTCTTTTGGCAATTTCAATTACCAGGTTTGGAACTCTCTTTGCAATCCATCCTAAAATAAAAAATGTGGCTCTGGGCTTAAAAGAAAATGAATCAAGGATATCGAGAATATTATTTGTGTTTCTTTCTACCCTGAGTTCATTTGAATCCCATGAAGAGAAAGGGATGTATTCTTTAAAATTTTCCACCTGGAACCAGTCTTCTACATCAAATGTTAACAGAATAGACTTTTTCTCTGCCGATGCCATGGTATTCAAATCCATAAGTCTTTCATTTTTTCCGGGTCATAGCCGGTTCCGATTATTGTTAGATTCGTTACAAGCAATAATAATACCCGTTTATCGTTAAAAC
>JAYEHB010000175.1:0-2228 GCA_034659375.1 Thermodesulfobacteriota bacterium | reverse complement strand
CAATAACAAAAGTGGTAGTCGAATATGCCAGGTTTGATCTACATAAACTGGCTAAACCTGATGTGAAGGGCAAGCAATATCAGAATGGAAGAAAGAAAGGATACACAAACAGTAGTGAGTATGTCCTTTGCAGGGATAGTCATAATTGTCAATTGTGTGGAAGAAAAACAGGCAAAATGCATGTTCATCATGTACTTTGGAAAAAAAATAATGGCTCAGATACACCTGAAAATTTAATAACTTTATGTGAGAAGTGTCATGAAAAAGTTCATGCCAATCCCAAAGTAGATAAAAAAGTTGTTAAGAAATTTGAAGGTTTAAAGAAGCGATTTGCCCAGACAACGTTATTAAATTCGATTATGCCAAAATTTTATAAGTGGTTAGAAGAGACCTTTCCGGAGGTTTCAAAAACTTATGGGTATGAAACTAAGGACAAAAGAAGAGAGTATGATTTACCCAAAGAGCATTGGATAGACGCTTATCTTGTTGGAATAGGCGATTTGAAACCCTCTGAACATACAATAGAACCTTTTTATTTTAAACAGTTCAGAAGACATAACAGGGCAAATATTCAAAGACAGGAAGATCGAAAGTATTATATTGGTAAGAAGAAAGTAGCGGTTAATAGAAATAAACGTACAGGGCAAAAAGTTGATAGCTTGGCAGATTTAGTTGAAAAAGAAGGAAAATCAATTCTTAATCAGCTAACGGTTAAGCCAGCCAGTAGGCCTAAAAGAGCAGTCAAACCTTTTGGAATGGGAGACGTAGTTAAATTTGAAGAAAAAAGATTTGTAGTTAAAGGCTTTAAGCGTAACTACCTTGGCTTTATCGGTGAGGAAAAATATAACAAATCAATGAAGAAAACTCATTTGTTATTGAAAAATCAAGGTATTTGTTGTCTTTAATCTTATTAAGTCTTTCTTTTCATACATTTTTGGTTATATTTGTATTAAAAAGGGTACTATGGAAACTGATCAAAACAAATTTGAACAGCAGCTTGAAAAGCTGCGTTGTGATATTGATGAAATTGACCATGATATTGTGGATCTTATCAATAAGCGTCTTGTCCTGGGAAGCAAAATAGGGGATATCAAGAATAAAACCGGTTCAATGGTTCTTGACAAAAAGCGGGAAAAAAAAGTGTTGCAAAGGCTTGCCAGGATCAACTCCGGCCCGGCAGATGAGGATGTTTTAAGATATATATTTTCTGTGATCATGACAGCCACAAGGCAGATTCAAAAGTCCAGCAGAATTTCATATCTTGGGCCTGAAGCCAGCTTTTCCCATATTGCAGCATTAAATCATTTTAAGCATTCAGGCCAGTTTGTGGAGCAGAAAAGTATCAGGGAAGTCTTTAAGGAAATTGAAAAAAAAGAGAGCCGGTATGGTGTGGTCCCTGTGGAGAATTCCATTGAAGGTGCTGTAAACCATACCCTTGATCTTTTTTATGAATTTGATTTAAATATTGTTGCAGAGCATTATGAGCACATATCCCATGATCTTCTCTCGGTTTCAGGGAATATTAAGGATATAAAGAAAATATATTCCCATCCCCAGGCCCTTGCCCAGGCAAGGGGTTGGATCAGGAAAAAATTACCTGGTGCTCACCTTATTGAGACAAGCAGTACTTCAAAGGCGGCCCGTATAGCATCAAAAGAACCCGATGCGGCAGCTGTGGCAAGCAGCCGAGCAGCTTTTATTTATAATCTTCAAGTGGTGGAATCAAAAATAGAGGATTATTCAGGCAATGTTACAAGATTTCTTGTGATTGGAAATGAGAAGGCTGGAAGAACAGGCAGGGATAAGACTTCCATAATGTTTGCAACATCCCATGTTCCAGGAGCACTTTTTAATGTTCTTGACCCTGTGAAAAGGGCAGGACTTAATATGGTTAAACTGGAATCAAGACCCACAAAACATCAGAACTGGAGTTACTATTTTTTCATGGATATTGAAGGACATTTTACGGATAAATCTGTAAAGGAAACTGTGGAAAAGATGAAGGATCATTCTCTTTTTCTCAAGATCCTTGGAGCATATCCTGTGAACTATAATAATTGAAAATTGAAAATTGAAAATTGAAAATTCATAATTGATAATTGATAATTCATAATTCATAATTCATAATTCATAAGGGAGTTACAAGAATATAAATTACCCGTATGCAGGTTCGATATTCAGGTAATCTTCAGCAATTTTAACGATAAACGGGTATTATTATTGCTTGT
>JAYEHB010000174.1:5501-9802 GCA_034659375.1 Thermodesulfobacteriota bacterium | reverse complement strand
GATAATAAAGATAATAAAGATAATAAAGATAATAAAGATAATAAGGATAATAAGGATAATAAGGATAATAAGGATAATAAGGATAATAAGGATAATAAGGATAATAAGGATAATAAGGATAATATTTCTGCCGGCAAAAACCACAACGAGCATAGTTCTGCAGCAAAAAATCAAAGTATGAAACAGCAGCCCATGCATATTCCGGTTAAAATCGGATTTGTAGATAAAAACGGGCAGGATATAACACCCCGCGGGAAATCTCTTCTTAACCTGAAATCTGAGAAAGAGAGCTTTGTTTTTGAAAATATTGATCAGGGAACTATTCCGTCTTTATTCAGAGAATTTTCTGCACCTGTAAAAATTAAAACAGATTTTACAGATAGAGAGCTTGCCTTTCTCATGGCATACGATACCGATGAATTCAGCAGATGGGATGCAGCACAACAGCTCTTTTTAAGAGAGATAAAATCCATTGTTGAAAGGATCAAACAGAATAAAAACTATCAACTATCTTCCCATGTGACAAAAGCATTTCAACTATCACTTTGCAATGCTTTTGCCGACCAGGCTTTGATTGCAAAAACTCTGACCCTGCCCGGCGAGAACGAAATTGGAGAAGAATTTAAAGAGATAGATGTTGATGCCGTTCACAAAGCAAGATGTTTTGTGAAAAAAACCCTTGCAAGAGAATTAGAAAACGATTTTCTCAATATCATTTCCCAATGCAATACAACTACAGCATCGGATATATCATCCAGGGCCATGGCAGAGAGAAGCCTGAAAAATCTTGCTCTATCTTACATTGGAGCGTTGGAAACAGAAGAATCATCACAGATGATCCATGACAGATTCATGGAGTCTGCCAATATGACAGATGAAATTGCAACCCTTGCAATTCTTGCTGACATTGATTCAACTCTTTGTAAAGATGCCCTTGAAAAATTTTATCTAAAATGGAACTCTGATTCACTGGTAATAGACAAATGGTTTTCTGTCCAGGCAGGTTCCGCTCTTCCAAACACCTTGGAAAATGTAAAAAAACTTGCCTGCCACCAGGATTTTTCATTAAAAAATCCCAACAGAATAAGGGCGTTAACCGGTGTATTTGCAACACAAAACCCTGTCAACTTCCACAGAGCAGATGGAAAAGGATACAGATATCTTGCAAATCAGATAATTGAAATTGACCCCAAAAATCCACAAATTTCAGCACGACTGGTATCTGCTTTCAACAACTGGAAAAGATACGATAAAAAAAGGCAGAGATTAATGCAAACGGAGCTTGAAAAAATCATGGGAATCCCGGTTCTTTCCAAAGATACATACGAAATTATTTCAAAGGCACTTGATCAATTATGAATTATGAATTATCAATTTTCAATTTTCAATTTTCAATTTTCAATTATCAATTATTAATTTATCAAGAATAAGACCCCAAAAGGAGTGAGTTTCAGACAAAAAAAACCAGCCAAGATGAGTGGAACAAAATCTACAGCCTGCTATTTTCCAGGCATACCCTGGAAACCAGGTAAACTCCTTTGACAATCCAGAAAAGTTTACGCAACCATGAGCAATTTTATAACAGCCAACTTCAAAAACAAGGCCATGAGGATTGGCAAATATATGATCGTGGGAACCATTTACAACAATCTGCTCATCCAGGCTGGATATCCTGTTTTTACAAAAAGCACAAAGAATCTCCCTTTCATATTCTTCCTCTTGCTCTGCCATGGTCTCTTGATGCTCAACTGGATTTTTCTTTTTATCAATTTTGTTTAACAAATCAAGGGAATTCATACTGATCTCCTTTCCAGAATGCAAAATCATGGAACTTCCTAATACAGAACATTGTCCAATTTATCTTCATCCTCAAGATAATAAAGAGTTGCACCAACTGGTGCAAAGGAAAGAAAAAGAATATTTAACCATGGAATCAGAAACCAGAGCCCAAACCCCACATGAAAAAGCATATTTTTTCTAAGAAACCGTAATCTTTCGCTAAATGGAAGCATTCTTCTGGCAGGAACCAGATCAGTATTATCCCAGGCAAGAATGACTGCAGCAACAACAGACGAGACCACAGCAATCGCCGGGCCAAAAGGAGTCAAAAAGCCTGCTGCAGTGATAATAAAAATAAGCAGCAGAGGAATTAGAGCTCTTGGTATCTCCTGCTTTAGAAGATAAAAAAACATGGCAACAAGAGAAATGCCAGAGGGAGAAGACTCTTTGCCTGTAACAATCTGCTCTGTAATTTTAGACATATAATCCATAATAAAAACAGAAAAAAGGAGCTGAGCAAGAAGATAGGACAACAGAGCTGCAAGAAGAACAAGCAAAAAAGATAAAAACCAGGATACAATTTTCCAGATAAAAACAAGCCACCCTGATTCAGGCATTGTCCATATAAGATTTAAAATGTCCTGATGCCAGTAAAGAACCATACCTGAAAAAAATATGGTCAGCATCATAACAGCAATAAATCTTGCACATCCCAGAAAAAAAAGTTTTGGGGTTCTAAATCCCAGAACAAGCCCTTTTAAATTATATTTAATCCCCTTAAACAGATTCATTTTAATTCCTTTTTTTTATATAACTGCCATGGGCAGCCTTGGTGGTCTAAGTCTGCACACAACAAATGATGAAGGGCAACCACAGGGGGTTTGCCCCTACGTTTGCCAGGATTTTCATCTAAACCGGCATACCCTAAAGGGCAGAAACTGGCCGGAGCATGTTACCGCATCGGCCACAACAAAGTTAAAAAATCTATCATTGCAGTCATTTGGATGGACTTTCATATAAAAATATACTATTAAAGCAATCTTTTCAATAGATGATAAGTCAACACCCCCTACCCTAAAGGGATAGGGGCTTGAAAAAGCCCCTGCCTGACAGGGTTGCGAACTGCTTGCATAGAGTTTGTGGTTGATTAGACGGCCAAGTATTCAAATTGGCAGCCGTTAAGAGTATATATAGGTTAGCCCCGATGCTCCACAAGTCGGAAAGGGAGGATCTAACATAGGTGTTGTAAACATAGCTGAGGGCAGGCTAAGTCAACCCTTCCAAAAGACTCTTAACATCGTCGATGTGGACCAACTGGTTTGTTAGTTCCAGAACGGAGCAGAGTCTCTGTTGCAAAGACTTTCAAGATCAACAAAAGTTGACACAAGTCCTGTACTGCTGAAACTGAACTTGTGTTCTTCAAAAAAACGTACAGGCTGAAGAACACTTTTAACTTATGGCTTACATCCCCTACCCTGAAGGGATAGGGGTTTTACGCCATCTTTATAAAATAAATTCACATTATGGCATTTATATAATATGGTCAGAAAAAAAACAATGAAATATGTTGATGCACATCTTCATGATATTTACAATTTTTAACCATCGAGTTCAACATCCTTATAATGGAGTGATAATTTGAAAACATACTATGTAAATGGAAAATTTGTTCCTGAAAATAAAGCTGTAATACCTGTTGATGACCTGGCTGTTTTAAGAGGCTTCGGAGTTTGTGATCTACTGCGCACATACAATGGAAAACCATATTTTTTTGATGAGCACATTAAGCGAATTGAAAATTCTGCAAAAGAGATTGGTCTTGCTCTCCCATGCCCGGGCAATGAGATTAAAGAGATTGCTCTTAAAACTCTGGAACAAAACAGAGACATTCATGAGGCAAATATAAGAATAATCATCACAGGCGGCTCAAGCCCGGACTTTCTCACACCACAAGGTAATTCCAGACTTCTTGTTCTGATCTCTCCAATACCGGAATTACCAGAGAAGTGGTATAAAAATGGAATAAAAGTAATAACAATCGCATCTGAAAGAAATGTACCAGATGCAAAAAGCATCTCCTATATCCCAGCCACCATAGCTCTAAAAAAAGCAAAAAAGCAAAACGCAGCCGAGGCACTCTACATTGACAGAAACAACTTTGTGCAGGAAGGAACCACAAGCAATCTTTTTGCATTTATAAACAACCGCCTGGTTACGCCGGAAAAAAATGTTCTTAAAGGTATAACACGCAATGTCATTCTATCCATTACACAAAAAATATTTGAAACAGAACTTAGACAAATTCATATAGACGAGCTGCTCAAAGCTGATGAAATTTTTATCACAGGTACCAACAAAGGCATTGTTCCTGTGGTACAAATAAATGAAACATTGATCGGTAGCGGTAAACCAGGAAAAATGACAAAAAAGACAATAGAAGCACTTGATAAGCAGACGCAGCAATAAACAGATTTCTTTGAAAAACCATTTTGGATCAAGAGCCTGGGAGGTTTGGCTTATAA
>JAYEHB010000174.1:0-5401 GCA_034659375.1 Thermodesulfobacteriota bacterium | reverse complement strand
CGGCGAGCCTCTCAAGAACTACATCATACTCCCTGATCAAAACTTCCCATGAATACTTTGCCATAGATGCAGAAAGGCTTTTCTTAAGAGGAAAAAATTTTTGATATTGCTGAAGAAGGGTTTCAAGTTTATCAACAAGATCCTCAAATGTTACATAAATAACATCATTGACATGCTCTTTCGGCATGATCTCAGGATATGAAAGCCTGTCTGGAAGAAGAGGGATACAGCCCATACGCACCGCCTCAACAACAGAGATTCCAAAATTTTCCTGAATGGATGTGCTCACTACAACTGCCCCTTTTTTCAGCCAGTTGAAATATTCCTGCCTTGATTCTGCATATCCGAAAACCTCAACCTCCTCCTTAAAAAATTCTCCTGCCTCTTTAAAAAGTTTTGGAATCACAGAGCAGTGTTCACCAAGAAGAGCCAGGCGGAATTTAACTCCTTTTTTTTTAATAATCTTTAGTGCTTTAAAAAACTCTTCAGGATTCTTGTCATACTCCCATCTGTGATTCCATACAATCAAAGGTGGAGAAACTGGAGAAAGATCAGGCAGGTCAGGACTATTTTTTCCTGGCGAAAACCTGCAGCCAGGATAGATCACTTCTGATTTTTTCTCAATCTCGTCCTTAACCCATGCAGTTCTCGCATCAGGCCTGGTATTTGTATATTTTGCCACCCCTGAAAAAAATTCATTCCTATGAAATTCGGAATTAAAAATAACCTTGTCAGCACAAAGGGCTGTTGTCATATTTGTAATACCGAACTGATAATTCATCTTCTCCCCGTTAGAGAGAGGGTATGTAAACTGGTTTTCATGAAAATAGACAAGAACCGGGGGTATTGCCGGACCTGCCAGGGCAATGAAATCACTTAGATTCATCATGTCAGTGGCAATTATACCATCATATATATCCAGATTTTTAACAATTTTAGAAAAAGAGAGAGCAGCACCCTGCATGCGCCATTTCCAAAATTTTGCAGGAAGAGTCACAAGATCTATGCCATGGCTGGAATACTCTTTTAAACCCAAAGCAAAATCCCTATGGGAACCTCCAAAAAAAGGTTCAAGAAAAAGAAATTTCAATATTAACACCCCATTCTTTAAATCAATTTTAAACTTGTTAAGTACCTAAGCAAAATTAATCCGGTGTTTTTCCCTAGACAATTTTATGGAATTATTTTTGCTCGGGTACTTAGGGTACTTACAACGAATTCCGGCCTTAGCTGCAAATATAAAAAATGCCGGCTTTTGCCAACAAGATGCTCCATACCCCACTTTTTATACCCCAAAGGTTAAAACGGTGCAAGCACTTAAAATTGGGCTGGTTCTATATTCGGCCACTTGAAGTACAACTGCTACAAAATTTAAACAGGATACTTTTATTGCTTTAACCAAAGAGAATAATGTGATAAATACTATTACTCAACGCTTGGGCTTGCATTGTCAGTGGTAATGCCCGTAACAACATAAAAAAATGGTAAAAACTTGGCATCCTTCATATCAGCATAAAAGTAGTTTACACTTTTTTTTGGGAAAACCCCTTTAAATAGGGAATAGCCTCAGAAAGTGTAAAGTACTTATGAAGAATGCCAAAAACTTAAGGTATTGGTTTTCCTAACTTTTGTAAAGAGGCTTGAATGGAAGAAGAAAAGAAAAAAACGCATTTTATTAAATCCATTATTGAAAATGATATTACACACATAAAACATGAAAACATTGTAACCCGTTTTCCACCTGAACCTAATGGATTCCTTCATATTGGCCATGCAAAATCAATCTGCCTTAATTTTGACATGGCAGAGGAGTTCAATGGTAAATGTAATCTCAGGTTTGATGATACAAATCCTGCCAAAGAGGATCAAAAATATATTGATTCAATTATAGAGGATGTAAAATGGCTGGGGTTTGACTGGGGTGAGAAGATATTTCATGCATCAGACTATTTTGATAAGCTTTATGATTTTGCAGTTGAGCTTATAAAAAAAGATAAAGCATTTGTCTGTAGTCTCTCCGGGGAAGAGATAAGGGAATACAGGGGAACTCTTACTGAGACTGGAAAAGACAGCCCTTTTAGAGAGAGAAGTGTTAAAGAAAACCTTGACCTTTTTAAAAAAATGAAAGACGGCAGGTTTCATGATGGTGAACATGTTTTACGGGCAAAAATTGACATGGCTTCTCCAAATATAAATATGCGTGATCCTGTGATCTACAGAATCAAACAGATGAACCACCCAAGAACCGGTGACAAATGGTGCATATACCCGATGTATGATTTTACACACTGCCTTTCAGATGCCCTTGAAAATATCACCCATTCCCTTTGCACTCTGGAATTTCAGGATCACAGGTCTCTGTATAACTGGATCATTGACCAGGTTGATGCTCCCTGCCATCCCCGGCAGATAGAATTTGCCAGAATGAACCTGAATTTTACAGTCCTGAGCAAAAGAAAACTGCAGAAACTTGTGGAAAACAGTCATGTTGAATCCTGGGATGACCCCAGACTTCCCACAATTGCAGGTCTGAGAAGAAGGGGATACACACCTGAAGCCATTAAAAATTTCTGCAGGATAATTGGTGTCAGTAAAAAAGAGAGCCGCATTGACTTAGGACTTCTTGAAAGCTGCCTCAGGGATGACCTCAATGAAAAAGCTTTCAGGGTAATGGGTGTAATAAATCCTCTTAAGATTGTTATTGAAAACTGGCCTGAAGGAGAAACCACAGAACTTGATGCATGGAACCATCCCCAAAAAAAAGAGCTGGGGCAGAGAAAGATCACTTTTTCAAAGGAGATATTTATAGAGCAGGACGACTTTATGGAAGATGCCCCGAAAAAATTCTTCCGCCTTGCACCAGGAAGGGAAGTAAGACTGAGATATGCATACTTCATCACATGCCAAAAAGTTATTAAAGATGAAAAAACAGGTGAGATCAAGGAACTGCGCTGTACCTATGACCCTGCAACAAAGGGCGGTGATGCACCCGATGGAAGAAAGGTAAAAGGCACATTACACTGGGTCTCAGCAGAAAATTATATTCCTGCTGAAATTCATCTGTATGACAGACTGTTTTTAAATGAAGATCCTGAAAACCCAGACCCAAAAGAGTTAAAAAAGGATTTTACAGAAAACATAAACCCTTATTCCCTGATAAAATTAACCCAGGCAAAACTTGAAAAAAGTCTTTCAAAGGCTGAACCAGAACAAGTTTTCCAGTTTGAAAGACTTGGATACTTCTGCCTTGATTCAAAAAAATCCAGTAAGGAACAATATATATTCAACAGAACAGTAACATTGCGGGACACCTGGGCAAAAGTAAAAAAAACGAATAAAACGAATAAAACGAATAAAACGAATAAAAAATCAGCAAAAAAGTCATGATTAGCTCAGAAGAAAATTTCATATTTTAAATCCAGAACAGTTCAGTTACAACAAGCAGTGACGTTATGGCAGATACACCTGCCATAAAAATAAAATTTATAATATGAGAATCAGCAAAGGTATCAAGTGTATGAAATCTGCCGTTAAAACCACGGCAGACCATTGCCTGGTGGACTCTTTTTGCACGGCATGAAGCCCTGACAAAGAGCATACCGGCAAGATATGCATAGGTTTTATAAGAGTGAAGATTGGTGCCGGAGTTGAACCCTCTTAAGCTTACAGCCCTTAACAGCCTGTTATATTCACACTCTATAACAAAAATATATCTGTATGTCATGAGAAGAAGAAACACTGTTTTGTCGGGTAGATAAAGCCTGTGAAGTCCGTTTCCAAGGGATGCCACAGTCATGGTTGCAAGAAGAGAGGTAAAAATGAGAAGAATAGTTACAGATTTTATGGAAATTTTTGCACAAAGTGCAATTCCAGGTTTTGTAAAAACAAAAGGCCCTATCTTTGAAAAAACTTCACCTTCAAATGTCAGTGGAAGAATTATCCAGATCATGACAATAAACCAGAAAAGAGGTTTAACTCTTTTCATTACATTTACAAAATCAATTGATGCCATAAAAACCAAAACCACGGAGAGTAAAAAATAAAGTGCAAGAATAATGAAATTTTCTGAAAGAGCAGCTGAAAATGATAATATCACAGCTAACACAACCCTTGCACAGGGATCTAATCTGTGAATATGTGAATCGTTATGTGCAAGGGTTTCATCAATCATCTGTTTTTATTCCTATACTTTTTATTGATAAACCTGCCTGCAAAAGCAATCAAAAAAATAATTCCAATGCCTGCAATAATCTGAAAAAAAGAAGGGCCGCTCTCAAGTTCAGCCTTTTTTTCCATGGCTCTGTTTATATCTTCAGCAGATGAACTGTTTTTAAATTTCTCTTTTGGAATCCTCCACTGTGCCTGGTGTCCTGTGCAGGCATCAAGCTTTATAATAAGGTCTGAATGAAAATTATCAGGAACAGTAAACGACAACTCACCGTTATCATCAGTAACTCCTTTAAAAATCAGATTCCCTTTGGCATCAAATGCAGTTATTTTACCATTGTGAACCCTGTCATCTCCGCCAAAACTGCTCTCAGTATGAACAAGACCATTTTCCATCCACGCAAACACTATTACCTTGTGTGCAAAAACAGGCAAGACATATAAAAGAGCAAGAATTATAATAAAAATAATCTTTCTTATTTTTTTTGTCATTTTATACCCTTTGGAATTATTTCAGGATAAACCTTTAAAAAAAATGAAACACAAAACCCTGTTATAATGCCCTCGATAATCATAACCGGGATATGGGCAGCTATTACAGTAATGGCAACTTCCAGGAAATTTTTTTCTGTAAACCACAGGGCTGCCCCAAGGAGTATGGATGACAAAAGAATTGCAACTGCTCCTGCCATAAATGCCGCAGCAAAAGTAATTTTTTGACCTTTACCGAGAAAAGGGGAAAAAAGATAGTAGCAGATAACTGCAGGAACAGCCATGATCACTGTATTAACACCAAGGGCAGTAATACCGCCATACTGAAACAAAATTGCCTGGAGCAGCAAACCCACGAGAATAGCAGGAAAAGCAGACCAGCCAAGCAAAATACCCACAATCCCGTTAAGAATCAGATGAACACTGGACGGCCCGATATTCACATGTATTAAAGAAGCCACAAAAAAGGCTGAAGCAAGAATTGCAACATGGACAATTCTGTCATAATCAATTTTTTTAAGCCCTGCCACAGTTCCGGCAATGGCAAAGGCTGCACCAGCAGCCATCACCGGACCTGACAAAACACCTTCTGATATATGCATGTTATTCTTCCGTCTTCCAGTTATGAAATTCTACCCACAATACAGCCCCAAGTTCTATATCCTTTTTTTCCTGATTATGCACCATTTTTTTATCAGAACTGTTTAAAGCTGCAAATCCCCACCATCCGGCAACAGGCGGT
>JAYEHB010000173.1:0-2234 GCA_034659375.1 Thermodesulfobacteriota bacterium | reverse complement strand
CAATGATAGACTTTTTAACTTTGTTGTGGCCGATGCGGAAACCACGCTCCGGCCGTGCCGGTTTATATGAAAGTCCGTCCAAATGACTGCAATGATAGACTTTCTAAATTTGTTGTTGCCGATGCGAATACCACGCTCCGGTCGTGCCGGTTATATGAAACAGCATGGAAAGAGGAAATATGAGAATATTTATAACAGGTGTGGCTGGATTTATAGGATATTATCTGGCAAAAGAACTTCTTAACAGCAACCACGAAGTTGTGGGAATTGATAATCTGAATGATTATTATGATGTTAATCTTAAACAGAGCAGGCTGAAACAGCTGGAATCTTTTGACGATTTTTTATTTAATAAGCTTGATCTTGCCGATACAAGCGGTGTTAAAGAGCTGTTTAATGAAAACAGGTTTGATATTGTGGTCAATCTTGCAGCCCAGGCCGGTGTCCGCTACAGTCTGGAAAATCCAGGAGCCTATGTGGATTCCAATCTTACAGGCTTTGCAAATATTCTTGAGGGGTGCAGGCATTTCATGCCGGATCATCTGGTCTACGCATCAAGCAGCTCTGTATATGGCGGAAACAGAAAAATGCCATTTTCTGTAAAAGATAGTGTTGATCATCCTGTTTCACTTTATGCTGCCACAAAAAAATCAAATGAACTCATGGCACATGCTTATGCACATCTTTACTCCATACCTGTTACAGGTTTGAGATTTTTTACAGTGTACGGGCCCTGGGGCCGTCCTGACATGGCTTACTTTAAGTTCACAAAGGCGATTCTTAAAGGTGAGCCCATTGATATTTATAATCATGGTAATATGAAACGTGATTTTACCTATATTGATGATATTGTAAAAGGTGTGGTTAAAGTTATGAACAAGCCTCCTGTACCAGGTCAGGATCAGATGGAGACAGGAACTGCAGCACCATACCGGATTTATAATATAGGCAATAATAAGCCTGTGGAGTTAATGCGTTTTATTGAAGTCTTAGAGGATCTGCTTGGGAAAAAAGCCATAAAAAACATGCTGCCCATGCAGCCGGGTGATGTGCCTGCCACATATGCTGATATTGGTACACTTACAGCTGATACAGGCTTTAAGCCTGAAACCTCAATAGAATACGGGCTTGGAAAGTTTGTGGAGTGGTATAAAAGGTATTATCATTAGATTTGGTTTTGCGTTTTTTTGCACCCCAGAATGAAAGCCTGATATACGCTAAATTTGGAAGTTGCCCCTGATGAAGGGCAACCAATCCTGTTTTGCCAGGACTTTCATATAAAGGATTTGATATGAATATTACAATTATTGGTACCGGATATGTAGGGCTTGTTTCAGGAGCATGTTTTTCTGAGATGGGAAGCAATGTCACATGTGTTGATATTGATGAAAAGAAAATTGAGAATTTGAAAAAAGGTATCTTGCCCATATATGAACCAGGTCTTGAGGCAATGGTTCTTCAGAATTATAAAGAAGGTTTTTTAAGATTTTCAACCTCCCTTAAAGAGACCATGAAAGAGTCAAATCTCTATTTTATTGCTGTGGGTACACCCTCGGGGGAGGATGGTTCTGCAGATTTAACATATGTTCTTAAGGTTGCAGGTGAAATAGGGAAAAATCTTGAGGATTATGCTGTGATTGTGGATAAATCAACAGTTCCCGTTGGAACTGCTGATAAGGTCAGAGCGGCTGTGCAGAGTGAGCTTGACAAACGTGGTGCAGATATTGAATTTGATGTTGTAAGTAATCCTGAATTTCTCAAAGAAGGGGTCGCACTGGGTGATTTTATGAAGCCTGACAGGATAATTGTGGGTGCTGATACTGACAAATCACTTAAAATAATGAAAAAAGTTTATGCTCCATTTTCAAGGAACCGTGATAAAATTATTTTCATGAGCGTGCGTGATGCTGAAATGACAAAATATACCGCAAACTCAATGCTTGCAACAAAGATCTCTTTTATGAATGAAATTGCAAATATTTGTGAACATCTTGGGGTTGATGTTGAGAATGTGAGAAAAGGAATAGGTTCTGATTCAAGAATAGGTTATTCTTTTATCTATCCAGGCTGCGGTTATGGAGGGTCATGTTTTCCAAAGGATATAAAAGCTTTGATAAGAACAAGTATTGAATGCGGGTTTGAACCTGAACTGTTAAATGCTGTGGAGCAGAGAAATTATCTTCAAAAACAGACTCTTTCCCAGAAGATATTTCGCCGTTTTGGTGAGGATCTTT
>JAYEHB010000172.1:0-2235 GCA_034659375.1 Thermodesulfobacteriota bacterium | reverse complement strand
ATGCAAGTGTTCATGTTTCTGCTGAGAACAACAAAGATATTCTGCTTTCTTCTGCAGATCAAATGATACTTCATTCAATTGAACAAATGAATGCCAAAATTGATAAAATGAACTCAGATATAAACATCAGATTTGATAATTTATGGTTTGCAATGGTCACAGGTTTTATTGGAGTCATGGGAATTATTGCAGCTATTGTCTTTTGGGATAGAAAAACATTCATCCAGCAAACTAAAAAAGAGGTTATGGATTTATTTGATGATAAAAGAAAGCTTAACGCAATGTTTGAGGCTTTTACAAAAATGAGTGAAAACTTTTCGGAAATTAAAGAATCTATGCGTGCTCATGGATTTGCATAAAATGGGGGCACCCTTCATAAGTACCTTACACTTTCTGGAGCCACTCCCTATTTAATAGGGGTTTTTCGGCATCCTTCATAAGTACTTTACACTTTCTGGAGCTACTCCCTATTTAACAGGGGTTTTTCCCAAAAGAGTGTAAAGTACTTTTGAGGTGATATGAAGGATGCCGGTTTTTCCCAAAAGAGTGTAAAGTACTCCCTAAAATCATATTCCAAGCCTTTTTGAAAGTGCTTTTCTTGCTTCTGGATCACCATGAACAAGCCTGATCTCTCCGGGCCTTTTTCCCATGGAATCCACCCATTTTACAAGGTCGTTCTGATCAGCATGGGCTGAATACCCTGAAAGCTGATGCACATCTGCGTTTATCATGATTTTTTCCCTGTCAAGCCTGACATAACCGCCCTTTTTACCTGAGAATCTCACTATATCCCTTCCTGAAGTTCCATAAGCCTGATATCCCACAAAAAGTATATCGTTTCGTTTATCTTCAAGTCCATTAACAAGGTGATCAATAATTCTGCCGCCGGTGCACATACCGCTGCCTGCAACAATTATGGCAGGCCCTGGAAGATTAACTATTTTAACATGATCTTTATAATTTTTAACAGCATAAAGATTTTTAAAATCAATGGGATGATCTCCTCTTTTCAACAGATCATTTGCCTCGTCATCCCAGAACGTTGAAAGCCTTGAATAGATCTCGGTAATTCTTAATCCCAGCGGGGAATCTATGAATACAGGAATTTTCTTTGGAAAACTTTTTTTTAAATTAAAATCAACTTTGGAAAAAATCCTGTCCATCTCATAGATCAGTTCCTGGGACCGTCCCAGGGCAAAAGCCGGAATATAAACCTTTCCATTATCAGAAAGAGCTTTTAAAAGAACCTTTTCAAGTCTTTCCACCCTTGCGGTTCTATCATCGTGGACCTTATCGCCATAGGTTGATTCCATAATAAGCAGATCACAAGGTTCAGGGATATCCGGATCAGGGAGAATCGGGGTGTGTGGAGGCCCAAGATCGCCTGAAAAAACAATGGAATATTCAGGGGCATGGGATTCAAACCGGATAAAGCAGGAACCCAGTATATGCCCGGCGTTGCCAAGGAAAAAACTGATGCCGTTTTTCAGATCGAATTTTCTGCCATACTCAAATCCCCAGGCAAAATCATCAATCATGTTCTTGATTTTTTCTATTTCCTGCCTGTTTCGATGTGAAAAACCCATGGCATCATCAATCATGGGGAAAATAAGCTCCCTTGTTGCATGGGTGCAGATTATCTCACCTGCGAATCCTCTGTCAATAAGTTCAGGAACCCTTCCAATATGATCAATATGGGCATGGGTAAGGAAAAGGTAATCAATATCATCTGGTTTGACTCTCCATCTCTCCATGGGAAGAGCTTTATCATTTCCCTGTACTGCACCACAGTCAACCAGAATATTCAGCTGGGATGCCTGAAGAAGATGGCATGATCCTGTTACACATTCTGCACCGCCAAGATGGATTACGTTCATAAGTTTCTCCATGTTATTAAGCTTATATTAAGCTTATTTAATTTTGGCATCTTTTAAGAAAAAATCAACAAAATATTGTATATCACCACCATGGCAGATCGTTATGCCATGACGACCTCCATTATTCAAAGATTAATATAATTTTCAGCATTTGCGACTATGAAGCTTAAAATATCCAGACCATTAATATTTAGTTTGACATTCAATAAAAGTCAACATATTCTAATTTCTTTATGATAAAAATCATTGTTCAAAAATTATTACATTTTTTTCATACAGGTATTTACTTTATCCCACACCTACCCCTTAAAAACTGCTAAAATCCAGGCTTTCCTATTTATTCATAACAGATCCATTC
>JAYEHB010000171.1:0-2240 GCA_034659375.1 Thermodesulfobacteriota bacterium | reverse complement strand
GCTACCCACTTAAGGCGGGACAGCCTGTAAATTCAATTAGTTAGCAAGCCCTTAATTTTTGCTTGATTGTGGTATTGCCATGGAGCCAAAATGGCGGAAATTGTCCCGCTTTAAGTTGGTAGCCCCATTCTTCGTTGTAACCATGTTCCGGCCAGTTTCTGCCCTTTAGGGTCTGCCGATTTATATGAAAATCCTGTCAAACCAGGAGTAGGGGCAACCCCCTGTGGTTGCCCTTCATCATCAGGGGCAACGGGCAGGCACAGGGGCCTGCCCCTACTGAGCATGGTGCCATTCAACTACATCCTTATATGGAATTCTGCCTCCAAAAAGATCAAGTCCACTACCGATTGTCAGATCAACCCTGCCCTTACCAATTTTTTTTACCTTATCAAGATCTAAAAAAGAGTTAACACCTCCTGCATAGGTGACAGGTATTGGAGAATGCGTGCCAAGTATTTCAACAAGATCAGTCTGAATCCCCTGCATTTTTCCCTCTACATCTACACCATGCACAAGAAATTCATCACAAAATTGAGCAAGGTGTACCAGAGTCTCTTTATTCACAGCAACATCAGTAAATTTCTGCCACCTGTCAGTCACAATCCAAAACTCATCATCCCTTAATCTGCAGCTCAAATCAAGAACCAGATTTTCAGATCCAACCTCTTTAACAAGAACATCAAGGCGGTTTTGATCAATAATTCCATTGGAAAAAACATAGGATGTCACAATCACATGGCTTGCCTCGGCATCAAGAAACCCCCGGGCATTTTCAGGTGTCACCCCTCCCCCAATCTGCAGCCCTTTTGGAAATGCGTTAAGAGCTGAAACAACTGCTTCATGATTACCGGCTCCAAGTGAAATAACATGACCACCAAAAAGATTATCTTTTTTATAAATTTCTGCAAATTCTGATGAAACACGCTCTGTTTCAAAATTTGTCACACCCGCTTCTTTTTCTTTGTCATTTAAGGTACTGCCGATGATCTGCACAACTTTTCCGTTTCTAATATCTATGCAAGGTCTGAATTTCATAAAAAATCGGCAAGAAAACCCCTGAGTCTTTAGCTCAGGGTAGGAATTGCCGCCTCCTGTATAAGTGTAGTTGTTCTTGCTGTTAATCTCTGACAATTCTTTTTGACATTAACTGAAGCAGATACTTTGTTATTAAAAATATCCTGATTATAACGGATTTGGGGGAGGCCATTGATTCGGTATTTCAAACCATCCCTATTTTTCGGGTTTCTTGGCCCTTGAGGATGAATTACCTGTCCTGCTTATTGTCACAATATCAGGATAGGAATAATAATTCGTTATAATAAATTTAAATCGTTAAGCCTGCTCCCCCAAATCCGTTATAACCAGAAACAATTTAATTACGCCCTTGCAAGGACAAGCACATCAACAAAGAGAGCCTTTGCAGCAAAAAGAGCTGAGGCTGCCTCTCTGGTTGTGGCACCTGTAGTATAGACATCATCAACAAGAAGTATATGTCTGTTTTTGATTTTACCAGGATCTTTTACTTTAAAAGCCTTTTCCATGTTTTTTTTTCTCTCATCTTTGTCAAATCCGGTCTGGGACACTGTGTTTTTTCTCCTTACAAGAACTTTATAGTCAATTTTCCATGGAGGTGGACAACCATTCCTGGTTTTCCAGATCTTTGCAAAATTCTGAATCAAAACAAAGGACTGGTTAAAGCCCCTTTTCATAAGTTTTCTCCTGTGCAGAGGAACGGGTATAATCAGATCAATATGATCACAGGAAAAATATTTTTCAAAAGCAGCAAATAAAAGCAGTTCCAAGGGACCAGACAGCTGAAGTTTTCCATTATACTTTAGAAGATGAATACCATCCCTTATGTAGCCCTGGTACATTACAGCAGCTCTGACTCTTCCAATCATATCCCTGGACTTAAGACACTCTTCACAAAGATGATCGTCCCATTTTGCTGTTTTAAATTTTTTACCGCATTTTATGCAAAAAGGAGATTCAAAGGGAATAACCCCCTGCTCCATGCAGTGGTCACAAAAAACTTCAGAAAAAAGAGCATTAAAAGACTCTGGATCTGACAGCACTGGTATATCAAAGGCAAAATCACATGATATCTCTGCTCTGCCGGCCGATGCTGCCGGGCAATGACATTTAAGACATCTTAAAGGAAACAGAGCATCCTTTATTCCTTTTTCAAGCCTTAAAAGGAGATTATATATAAAAGTCTTTCCAACTATCTGCAATAACAG
>JAYEHB010000170.1:0-2242 GCA_034659375.1 Thermodesulfobacteriota bacterium | reverse complement strand
AGGCTTAAGATATGGACTTGAGCCATACTCTCCTGTACAGGATAACGGCTGTTTTACAGATGATGTTGAAGATTTTAAGGGTCAGTTTATTTTAAAGGCTAACAAGGGTATTGTTGAAAAACTTGACTCCTTAAACGCCCTTGTAAAACAGGCGGATATGGAACACTCTTATCCCCATTGCTGGCGCTGTAAAAAACCTGTAATCTTCAGAGCTACGCCCCAGTGGTTTATCTCCATGGATAAAAAAGGGTTAAGAAAAAACAGCCTTAAAGAGATTGACAACGTTCAATGGATTCCAGCCTGGGGAAAGGCAAGGATCTATTCCATGATCGAAAACAGGCCTGACTGGTGTCTGTCAAGACAGAGATCCTGGGGTGTACCCATTCCCGTGTTTCACTGCAAAGAGTGTGAACATGTTTATGTAACAAGGGAATCAGTTGATAAAATTTATGATCTTTTTAAGGAGAACAGCTCTGATATATGGTTTGACAAAGAGGCAAAAGAGCTCATGCCTGACAATGCTGTTTGTGAAAAATGCGGTTCAAAAAACTTTAAAAAAGATCATAATATTCTTGATGTATGGTTTGATTCAGGAGTAAGTCATGCAGCTGTACTTGAGGATACTAAAGGTTTAAGCCGGCCGGCAGACCTTTATCTTGAGGGAAGTGATCAGCACAGAGGCTGGTTTCACAGTTCTCTTCTTACAGCCGTTGGAAGCATCAAAAAAGCTCCATACAGATCTGTTCTAACCCATGGTTTTGTTGTGGATTCCAATGGCAGGAAAATGTCAAAATCCATTGGCAATGTTATCGCTCCTGATAAGATTATCAAACAGCATGGTGCTGATATCCTTCGTTTATGGGTTGCATCTGCAGATTACAGGGATGATATCAGAATCTCAGACAATATTGTAAAACAGCTTTCCGATGCTTACAGACGTATCAGAAACACATGCAGGTTTATGCTGGGCAATTTAGACGACTTTAATCCTGCAAAAGATATGACTTCTATTGAAGCAATGCCAGAACTTGACAGATTTATTCTTCATAAATTCTCTTCGGTGCTGGAAAAATCTCTAAAAGCCTATGACACATATGAGTTTCATACCATATATCATGCTCTGCACAATTTCTGCATTGTTGATTTATCTTCTTTTTATCTTGATATAATAAAGGACAGACTATACACATCTCCTGCTCAAGATGCTGGAAGAAGAGATGCCCAGAGTGTGATGTACATGCTTCTTGATTCTATAACAAAGCTCATTGCTCCCATACTGCCGTTTACAGCTGAAGAGATCTGGAAAGAGATGCCGCAATTTGATGAAAAAGAGGAGAGCGTGCATCTTGCAGCCATCCCGGTTGTTGAACAAGCCTGGAAAGACAATGACCTTGCCGCAAAATGGGAAAAAATTACAGCTGTCAGGGCAGATGTCACAAAGGCTCTTGAAGAGGCAAGAAAGGAAAAACTCATTGGTCATCCCCTTGATGCAGGTATTGAGATAACTCTTCCTGATGGCGAGTATAAAAAAGCTCTCCAGGGATTTGGAAAAGATTTAAGGGATATTTTTATTGTCTCTGCAGCATCTTTATCAGAGCAAACCAATGAAGACAGTTACCATAGTAAAGAGATCGACGGGCTTACAATAACTGTAATGCGTGCCAATGGTGATAAATGCGAAAGATGCTGGAAATATGATACAAGCGTTGGAGATAGTGATGAATATAGAGGAGCATGCCAGCGGTGTGTAAATGCGTTAAACGTAATAACGAAATAGCTGCAAAAATTGTGGAGACTAATGCAAAAGCTTTGATAAGGCTTGTGATGATCAGCGGCATTGTTGTTGCTGCTGATCAGGCAACCAAGAGTCTGATCACAGCATCTGTTTCTCTCTATGACACAGTGCCTGTGATCCCAGGGTTTTTTAATATCACCCATATTCTTAATCCAGGCGGAGCCTTTGGACTTTTTGCTGAAAACTCCCCGGAACTGAGAAAATTTTTCTTTCTCTTTGTATCAACCATTGTTGCATGCATGATACTCTGGTTTTACAAAAAAACAGCCGGAGATCATCTGCTTTTATCTTCAGGACTTGCATGCATTTTTGGTGGTGCCGTGGGAAATCTCATTGACAGATTCAGGTTTGGCAAGGTTGTTGATTTCCTTGATTTTTATATTGCAACCTGGCACTGGCCTGCATTTAACATTGCTGACAGTGCCATCTGTATAGGTATGACAATTT
>JAYEHB010000169.1:0-2245 GCA_034659375.1 Thermodesulfobacteriota bacterium | reverse complement strand
AGGTTGTAATCATCTATAATGCAACAGGCTCATACATTGTATTAGATTTGTCAAGAAAAAATACTCTTTGCCTGGATATTTGCTATAGTTTGGACGTAGTTTCATGTAATCGGAATAGCCGGGGAGATGGTTGCCTCATTGCGAGTTGCACAGGTTGAATTGTTTTAATTTGTGGTGAATAGCGTGGGGGTGGGAAAGATAAGCTTTAAAACCAAAAAAGGGGCCAGCGACAACGCTGAACCCCTTAGTTTCTATGTGGTAGCGGGGAGAGGATTTGAACCTCTGACCTTCGGGTTATGAGCCCGACGAGCTACCAGACTGCTCCACCCCGCAACAATTTACAACTATAGATTATTTATACAGGTTCTAAAAACCAAAAAAAAGGGGGCAACGATTGAACGTTGAACCCCTTAGTGTCTAAGTGGTAGCGGGGAGAGGATTTGAACCTCTGACCTTCGGGTTATGAGCCCGACGAGCTACCAGATTGCTCCACCCCGCAACAACCCGATAACAATAGATTAGTTTAGATTGAAAGTCAAGTGTTTTTTTTTAAAAGTGCATTTTTAAGTTCTGTAAGGGATGCCGTTGCAGTCCCAACCTTTGCCACAACTATACCTGCCGCTGCATTGGCAGCCGCTGCACTCTCTTTAAACGTTGCTCCCGATGCAAGGGAGAGTCCAAGGATTGAAATTACAGTATCTCCAGCTCCTGACACATCAAAAACCTGTCTGGCTTGTGACTGGATTGTAAAGGTCTCCTCATTTTTATCAAAACCAACCATTCCATTTTTACCGCATGTAATGAGGAGTCTTTTAAGCCCGGCTGTTTTTATTATTCTGCGGCCGGCTTTTAAAAGATCTTCATGGGATGAAATCTCAATGCCAGCTGCAACTCCTGCCTCTTTTTGATTGGGAGTAAGAATTAACAGATTTTTGTATTTTGAAAAGTCAAATCCTTTGGGGTCTCCAATTGTGATGGTATTGTTTTTTTCAGCAATGGCAACTGTTTTTTGTATAAGCTCTTTTGTTACAAGGCCTTTGTCATAGTCTGATATCAGAACAAGATCCATTTGAGGAATTTTGTTTTCCAGAAAAGAGCTAAGTTTTTCAAGGGTGCTGGAAGATATCTTTTTTCTGGTTTCTCTATCTATTCTTAAAACCTGCTGGTTTGCAGCAATTACTCTTGTTTTTTTTGTTGTGGGTCTGTCTGGTTCATCCACAATGCCGCTGGTATCCACATCAAGCTCTTTGAATTTATCAAGCATCAGCCGTCCTGCACTGCCCATACCTGCCGTGCCAACTACAGACACAGATGCTCCCATGGCAATGAGGTTGTTAATGACATTTCCGGCTCCCCCAAGGGTTGTGGTCTCTTTTTTTATGGCCACCACAGGCACAGGAGCTTCCGGGGAGATGCGGTCAACATCACCCCAGAGATACTCATCAATCATAAGGTCACCAAGAACAAGAACCTTGACTTTTTTATATAAAGAGATGTTTAAAGTCATAAGTAGATCACAGAACAGAGGTTATCATTTTTTTCAGTTCATCATAATTTCTTGTAACTGCAATTTTTGGGAAATCTTTAAGAATAGATTCCGGAGGCATGAAAAAAAAGCCATAATCAGCCTGCTTAAGCATTGCAGTGTCATTGTAGGAATCTCCAAATGCAATGACCCGGTAATTTAGATTTTGCAGAGCTTTTACAGCATTTTTTTTCTGATTCTGCTGTCGTAATTTGTAGCCTGTTATTCTGCCGTTGTGGTCAATTGTGAGGCTGTGGCACAGCAGGGTCGGGAACCCAAGTTTTTTCATAAGGGGTTGTGCAAATTCTTCAAAAGTGTCAGAGAGTATTATTATCTGGGTCTGTTCCCTGATCCATGTAAGAGTTTCAACTGCACCCTCCATGGGCTCTATTGCTGCAATAACATCTGTAATATCTTTTAGTTTCAGACCGTGTTTATCCATTACAGCCAGTCTTTTTTTCATGAGTTCATCATAGTCTGATATATCTCTGGTTGTAAGCTTCAGTTCTTCGATTCCAGTTTTTTCTGCAACATTGATCCAGATCTCAGGGATAAAAACACCTTCAAGGTCAGAGCATAGAATATCCATATTTACTCCTTAATATTTACATATTATGAGGCTTAGTTCAAGACACTGCACTGCCCCATTCAATAGTGGCAGATAGTTCTGCCATGGTGGTTGTTACTTTTTTTCAATTCTGATTACAACCGGTCTGTCCA
>JAYEHB010000168.1:0-2249 GCA_034659375.1 Thermodesulfobacteriota bacterium | reverse complement strand
TTTTGGAAGCCGTTCACGAAACAGCATCGGATCTTCATCGTGAGGGGTTTATAGACCAAAGGAAAATGCACCAATATGATGCATTGTGCCTTGACCCGATTTCCGATTATGACAGTGAAAAAATCAGTTTAATTAGAGCCAGGTATAAAATCAGTCAGACAGTGCTTGCCTCGCTGCTGAATACCAGCACCTCTTCCGTACGCCAATGGGAGACCGGGAGCAAGCACCCGAGCGGTCCAAGCCGGAAACTGCTCCACCTGTTGGAACATAAAGGCCTTGAAGCACTACTCTAATCAAGGGGCAGGGGGGTTGCCTGATGACCAATCATTACCATTTGCTGTTGGAGACACGCCAGGCAAATTTGTCATTGATCATGAAGCAGATTAACTCCATATACAGTATCTATTTTAACCGCAAAACCAAAAGAGTCGGGCCATTGTGGCAAGGTAGGTTTAAACCTGGTTAGTTTATAATGACAATTATTTAGTATCCAGCTGATAGTATCTTGACAAAAGCTTTGTTTTGCACTACATTTGTCAATACAAACTATCATAACAAAAAGAGGTCCAAATGCGACAAGCAATCAATATCAGACTCGAAAAAGAGATGCTGACTTCTCTGGATAGCTATGCCGTGGAGTTGGAAAAAACAAGAACAAGTTTAATTGAAAAAGCAATAGATGCCTATTTTGACAAATTAGATGAACTTATATCGGATAAGAGAATTGACTCTTTAAAACGAGGTGAGACAGAGGTGGTCCCCCTTAAAGTAGTTTTTGCAAAAGCTGGTATTGATGTTTGAAATTGGATTTGAACCTGAAGCGGAAAAGGAATTTCTTGCTTTAGCGACTAAAGATAGAGCCTTGGTTGCTAAAAAAATAATTGCCCTACAAGAAGGTCATTTCCACAAGGACAAACCTCTAAAAGGCAAGCACAAAGGTAAATTTCGAAAAAGAGCTGGAAATTATAGGATTATCTATTTGAAAGAAGGAAACTTACTTTTGATCATCATTATCCGGATTGCACACAGGAAAAAAGTATCTTTTTAAATCCGGTTTGCCGCTTTTTTATATACTTTCATATTATCTCGTTTGCCAATTGCAATAATTTGAACCAGGATCTTTTTTTCAACAATTTTATAAACGATTCTGATTTTTTTACGGTCAGCATACATTTTTCTGTATCCAGTTAAATCAAGGCCCTGTTGATTGCCAAGTTTTTTCCCATTGCCCGGTATTAATGATAATTTTTTTATCTGTTTCAGTACAAGAAGTTTCTGTCGATTGTCCAGTTCAGAAATCTCCCAGGCAGCATCGGGGTGGAAAATAATTTTAAATTCCATTTAAATCAATGCCCTGTTCAGTCAATAGTTGGTCTAAATCAATATATTCGTTCAAAGGCGTGTCTTTCCTTTGCTCAACGGTTTTATAGATTTGAATATGTTCGAGTAACTCATGAAGTTCATATATTCTTTCGTATTCTTCTACTGATAGAATGATCGCTTCAAGTTTGTTTTTTCTCATAACAGCAATTTTGTCTTTTCCATGTTTTGTAATGCTGTCAAGTATAGAACTGAAATTTCGAACAATTTCTGTTGAACTTATTAACTCTGCTTTTTTATAGGTAATCATTTTTTAACCCCCAATGTTTATGTGTTTAAATACATACTACAGAATGTATCTGGCTTCGTCAAGAGAAGATGAGGGTCAGGGGTCAGAGGTTTACTCTTTACTTTTATGCCCTGCTGGGATAGCGTTAACAAATGGCACGTAAACCAAGAATAGACCAAATTGGCTTTTATCATGTTATCAATCGTGGGGTCGAAAAAAGAGATATCTATCTTGATGACAAAGATCGCCGCCGCTTTTTAGATATTATTGATGAGAGTGCCAGCCTTTTTGATTTTAAGGTTCACTCCTATTAGACACGGAAGACGGGGTCTGACCCCGATAAGTATTTGTTTTTATATAAAATATTGTCTTAACCAGGGGCTGAAAAGGCCTTAGCGTACGCTTTTTGATGCCAAAAAGGAAATGAAATGGGGACAGGTACATAATGTATGTGCATTCCCCTTTTTCATTTTTGTGATTGTCATTTTAGGCTTTGATGGTCATATTGAAGTAAACGATGAAGAGAGAAACAGGGGGAAGAGGGAGGATGAAAAATGGAACAGGTGCTGTCACAGGATATGCTGCTCAATTTTTTTCAGGAAATTAAAGATCTGTATAGAGAGACGGATCGGAAGTTTCA
>JAYEHB010000167.1:0-2253 GCA_034659375.1 Thermodesulfobacteriota bacterium | reverse complement strand
CTGACTCTATCAGGGGGCACCAGCAGGGCTACCTTTTTGCCTCTCCGGAAAATCGATATCTCTTCACCTTTTTGAGTAAGATCCAAAAGCGCACTGATTTTATTTCTGGCCTCTTTTGCGTTTATTTCCATACATTTAATCCTCCATCATTACCAAAGTTAGCGTACATATTTATATAAAATGCACACTTTAAAGTAAATGATGTCAACTTAAGCTTTATTTTAAAATATTCCGGCGGGGTAAAAAAGTTTGCCAATGTCAGCCAACGTATCACTTTATCAGAGTAAAACTGTCTCAATTTATCTGAGCGTCATAGGCGTAGCACCCTTAAAAACCATAATTCAAAGGCAGGATCAATCAACTCATAAACTCCATCCACATCATGGATAACATCATTGTTGATAAGTTTTTTTCTGTTTTTTGCCATATATAATGCGAAAGCTGCTTAAACAGTTCTTTTCCTGACTTAACCCAATCTTCCCATTTTGAAGATGAGGCTTGAACCATAAATAAATGGAAATAGGTTAGCGGGGTCAGACCCTGCCTACTTTCGGAATCGCCTATTCCAACAAGATAAGCGTCTATCCAATGCTCTTTGGGGAGATATTTGTTTGGTCTGTCCCCCTTTTGTCCGTGTCCGAGGGACAGCCTAAAAAGCAGGCTCACTTCGTAATAAAGATAATTCCCGCATAATTTCAGCAATTTCTGAATTATTCCGAGCGTATTTCCTTAAAACTTTCAGTAGTCTCGTCACAAGCGAACCTTTGGAATGGTGTAAATCTAAATCATTAACAACGCTCTCTAACTGATCAAATTCTTGCACAACATCTTGTTCAATACGTTTTACTCTTTCAATCACTGGTTTCATCATTGTACGACGATCCCATAACATATAACCAATTAAAACTGCAATCAGAGCTATAACTGTCCCGAATATTGTTGTCATTATATAAATTGCGTCGCCAATGCGTTGATTCAAATCATCAAATCTTTTGTCCTGGGCTTCCTGACCTAATTTCATCTCTGAACGTAAAGCTTCCTGACCTGATTTCATTTCTGAACGTAAATCTGAAATTCTCTGATTAAGAGCTTGTTGACCAGCTTCCAGTTTAGCAAGTTTTTCTACAACCTCACGATCAGTTATAGCTGGAGCAGTTTCCAAAGCTAATACAACACCAGGACAAAAAAGCTGGAACAAAATAAGTATATTTAGTATTAGTATTTGTATTTTCATAATTGAATTATAAATATTTAATATAGCATGTCAAGAATTGATTTTTGATTTGGTGATTTGAAAAATTGAGAGGGGGGAAGGAAAAAGCAAAAAGTTTACATAATGTAAATTATAGGACTAAAAAAAACGCATAGTGCGTTTACATCTGTCTCCCTTTTTTCTTAAACCGTTAATTTTGGGGTCAAAATTGCCACTCTAAGCCTGTTTTAAGCCCTTTTTTTGAAGATATTTGCATATATTTCAGACACTTGTCGTGGCCCGACCCCATTTAGGACCAAATAAAATAAAATAAAATGTTGACAAATCTATTTATCTACCATATATTTGAGATGTTCGGTGCTGCTTGCCAGCTCGATAGGGTTTCGCCCCGCCGAACATCAAAAAAATTAAATTAAGCCCCTGCAAAGGGGCTTTTTCTTTTCCTCCCACCACTGCAGAAGAGGACTCTTCTCCGGAAAAATTTTCAACCCGTCAAGTTTTCCTTGTTTGGTGTTTGAAGAATTATAAAACAGGGGATATATTTCATCGAAATAGGGATAATCCATCTTTTGGTATCGCATGACATGGTACACATTGTAAGAGCAGAGATCTACGGCTTGAATCCCTTCTGACAATTCACTCCTAACAAATAACGGCATCTCGATTATTTGTTTAAACCTGCAGTTCGCACTTGTTCCGCTTTCAAGGAAATAAGCATGTTTTCTGGCCAATGAGAGGTTTGCCTGTTTTGTTACATCATCGGTAACCAAGATGGTTTTGTGCTTGGGATGCCTTTCTCTCATAAAGTTTTCGATCCTTTCACACAATAATTCCCACGCCTTCCGATGCAATTTGGAGGCATCCATGAAATCCTGCAGGTACCTTTTATCGATTATGACAGATACAAGCGCAGCCGGGATTGATAACAGTTGTCTGTAATAGGTTTTTACCAAATCATTGACTTCCGCTTCAGATAGAAGGGAAAGAAAGGGGTGGTTGTTTCTTTCTTTTTCAATCCTGATCCAGTTGGATTTAATTTC
>JAYEHB010000166.1:0-2254 GCA_034659375.1 Thermodesulfobacteriota bacterium | reverse complement strand
AGCCTGAAAACGAGGCAGTAATGAGAGTTTCATTATTTCGTTTTGGCAGCTAATTCTGCCATGGTGGTTGTCTGGTTAATTGTCTTTACCACTGACAACCAAAGTAAAGAAAGTTGAATTAGATACTTTAAAAAGGGAGCATTTGTCAAGTAAAATTAAATAATTGCGTTTGTTTTATTTGATTATGGAATCATCTCATATGTATCATGCATAGCATATACATTGTTTTTCCATATTTTGTCAAAGCGATTTTGATCTGTTTTTGGTTTTTTTATCATGGTAAGGCAAAATTCCATCTGTTTTTCACTGCTGCTGCTCTTGGAGTAGAGCTGTAAAGCATGTTCTGAAAAATCTTTTATCATAAAATCAAATATCTGGTCTGTGATATCATCTTCTATTTTCAGGATAAGTGCATTTTCAATTATCAGCTGTCCATAAACCACAAGTGCAAACAGCTCTCCCATTATCAGAAGAAAATCAATATCTTTGGTCTGGTTTTTTTCAGGAGGTGCATTGAGAAGCATCTCCTTGAGAGAGCTTATCTGTTCCTTAAATATTGTTATGTTTGGCAGGTCAAGGCTTGAGTATGCTTTTTCAAAATCATGGAAAACAATTTTTGAAAGTCCTTTTGTTGCACCCTGGTTAAATAGAAAATCATCATTCTGGACTTTATCAACCATTGGTATTTCCGGCATGTCGGCCGGAGCAAAAAAATAATTTGCCATAAATTTAACAATCAGAGCCATATTAACATGAACTGTACCCTCAAGTTTTGGCAGGGCTCTTATCTCTATAGCAGCCATTTCAAAATATGTGTCTTTTTCAAAACCCTTTGCCGCAATAACATCCCAGAGAAGATTGATCACCTTTTCACCCTGGATTGTAACCTTCATTTTGGTAAGCGGGTTGTACAGCAGATATCTTCTGTCATCCTTTGAAGCGGATCTCATGTAGTCGCTGTTTCTTGCGGCAAAGAGTTTCATGGCATAGAGTCTTGCCCATGCTTCTGTCATAAGTTCCTGTATATGGGGGAAATCTGTGACAAATTTTCCATAAAGATTACGTTTTGACGCATGGTTTATGGCTTCATAAAATGCATGTGTACATATTCCAATGGAAGCCCATCCAAGGTTGTATTTCCCCACATTTATGGTGTTAAGGGCACAGTCCCAGGCATGATCACCCTTGGAAAGTATCTCAGACTCTTTTACAGGATAGGAATTAAGACCAAATTCAGCAACATAGGACTGGTTGTTCACAATATTTTTTATCAGATCATAATTTTCATGTTCAGGGTCTGCCGTGAAAAATACATACTCTTCAGTATCAGAGTCCATTCCAAATACCGATACAAGTCCTGCCTTATTGGCATTGCCTATATAATATTTACCGCCATCTGCCAGGTATTGTCCATCTCCCATGGGAGTGAGCATCATTTCAGACGAGTAGAGATCCGCACCATGCTCTTTTTCTGAAAGGCCAAACGCAAAGATTGCACCATCTTCCAGAAGTCTGGCTGTTTTTTCTTTTATCTCTTCATTGTCGCTCATCCAGATGGGACCAAGTCCCAGGATTGTTACCTGCCATGTGTACCAGTATGGGAGTCCGTAAAAGCCCAGAATTTCGTTAAAGACACAATTTCTAAAGGTGTCCCATCTATAACCTTTCTGACTGTATTTGGAAGGTGTTAGAAGCTTTGCAAAGATTTTTTCCTGTTTAATAAATTCAAGAAAATCATCATACCATATTTTTTCATGGTAATCTGATTTAAGTCTGGTTTTTCCCATGTTTTCAAAAAAATCAACAGTGCTTTTCATTATCTCTTTTGACTCTTCATCAAGATATGTAAAGTTTTCATTTTTTGGATTAAGCAGTTTCAATTTTTTCCCTCCATATTAAAGATTAAGGTTTGCATAAAAGTAATGGTAAATGTTATCATTTAGAATGAATATTCTATTTTATGAATAATAATTCTACTGTTTATTATAAATGTCAAGTTTTTTTTATATAACCGGCACGGCCGGAGTATGGCACTCTTTGTGGGATTGCTTTTGTTAATCCGGCTAAAGTCAAGAAGTTGAACGATCAGATTTCTGGCACGGTTACATCCCTTAAGTATCTGTTCTGTATAGTACCATTTTTAATACAAATATGACCAAAAATGTATGAAAAGAAAGACTTAATAATATTAAAGACAACAAATACCTTGATTTTTCAGTAACAAATGAGTTTTCTTCATTGATTTGTTATACTT
>JAYEHB010000165.1:0-2263 GCA_034659375.1 Thermodesulfobacteriota bacterium | reverse complement strand
TTATGTATTCCGATATGGTGGTGAGGAGTTCATGGTCTTACTCACTCAGACTGATATTAGCGGTGCCGAAATTGCAGCCGAAACAATTCGTAAATTATGTGAAGCCAAAGAATATAGTTTTAACGATCATACTTTGAAAATAACGGTCAGCGTAGGTATTGCATCAATAAAATGTCTAACTAAAAAATCAGAGGATCTATCAGCATTTGCTGATAAAGCGCTTTATAAGGCAAAAGCAGATGGAAGAAATTGTGTAAAAATTTATCAAAACTAATAAGCCTATAACGACTATGAGCAGCGTACTCACAACAAACCATGAAAGCCGTCAGCCGTCAGTAAGCTTTAAGCAGCAGGTATCTATTGGAAACTGATAACTGATAACTGATAACTGATAACTAATAACTGATAACTAATAACTGATAACTGATAACTAATAACTGATAACTGATAACTGATAACTTTTAAAGGAGAAGAAAACCATGAAAAAGCAAATCACCACTCTTACGATGCTCATTACCATTTGTGCAGTTTTTTTTGTGTCATATTCTGCTGCATCTGAAAAAGAGACGATCAAGGCCATCTATATTCCCCTGGCAGATCACTATCCCGGGATTGTGGCCTATGAAAAATACAAAGATAAAATGGAAAAGGCTGATTATAAAATTGAGCGTATGAAATCATGGTCTCTGCTTCGGGCCTATTTTATGTCAGGAGAGGTTGACATGGCCTATCTTGTTTGTCCCATGGCCATGGACATGTTTGCTGAAAATCCTAATTTTCGCTGGGTAAGTTTGTTGCACAGAGATGGAAATGCTCTGGCTATTAATGAGTTGTTGAATGCCGATGTAAACCTTCCTGAAAAACGCATTTCCCGCAAACCAGACCATAAAGTGGCAGAGGCGTTCACGGCGGCGAAAAAGCGAACAAAAGAGCCGGTTGAATGCGGTGTGCCGTCTTTACTGGCCACCCACACAGTAGTGCTTTACAAATATCTGAAAGATCATGGAATAGAGATGAACTTTGGCGTTGGCAAGGACAAGGATGTGCTGGCCATTGCCGTGCCGCCGCCCGAATCCCCGGCCTTTCTTAAAAAGAATAACGCCCGGAATGTGCCGGCAAGTTTTGAGCAGTCCCTGCCCTGGGCCGATGTTGTGGAAACACAAGGGTTCGGACATGTTGCCTGGTATTCCAAAGATGTAATGCCCTGGCCCAACGGGCACGTGGAGTGCATTGCCATTGCTACGGACAAATGCATCAAAGAGAAAACGGCGGCCTTAGGGGAGGTGATTTATTATATCCACCAGGCCGGTCTGGACATCGAGGCAGCTCGCAGAAAAGGCGGCAGTGATATGATCGCGATCTCCGACATGATCCGCAGGCACATCCCGGAACACAACCAGGAAGCCATTATACAGAGCCTCAGACCAGACCTGAATGTAATTAACTATTTTAATCTTAATGTGGATAAGGCCGGGCTGAAACAGATCATGGATTATGCGGTTGAAGGCGGTATTCTAAAAAAGGCAATTAATATTGATGAGTTTGCTGACGAAAGTTTTTCGACTAAGATAACTAAAGTAAATGCAGCGGCATTGGTCGGTAAATTTTCAGGAAATGCTGATAAAATAACCGAAAAAATGCAGAAAATACTGGAAAGAGAGATGCTTCTTATTTCAAAATGGGCAACAGACCCAATCGTTATTGAAAGTGTAAAAGCACAGAATGCAAAAGATATGAGTCTTGAAACTATCAAAGCAATTGATAAAGAATGGATTGCCGGCGGGCAGAAGGAACTTGTCGAGAGTCTGCAGAATAACAAAGCCGGTTTGTTCCTGCGGGAAAAAATATTGTCAAACAAAGATTTTTACACCGAAGCTTTCCTGTGTGATGCCAAAGGCGCTGTTACAGGAGAATATCCAAAGACCTCTGATTACTGGCAGGGGGATGAACAAAAATTTACCGAAAGTATCATCGGTAAGGTCTATACAGGCCCGCTTCTGAATGATGAAAGCACGAAAAGTTTTTCCGTACAGATTTCGGTTCCTGTCATGGATAGCGGTTCAACTATCGGCGTACTCGTGGTTGGACTCAAAAGTCTTTAGTAACCATCATGGCCTGAGAGACCACAACAAATGATGAAAATATAAGCAGTCAGGTATTCGCTAAACACTTTCACATAAACTATCAAATAAGGGAATAATTATTATGCAGCAAAACACTTTTGATGAAAAAATAAAAGTCAGGATGTTCAACGGTCTCGGAA
>JAYEHB010000164.1:0-9927 GCA_034659375.1 Thermodesulfobacteriota bacterium | reverse complement strand
ATGAATTATGAGTTGTGAATTATGAGTTGTGAATTATGAATTATGAATTATGAATTATGAATTGTGAATTGTGAATTGTGAATTATCCATTATCCATTTTCCATTATACATTTTCAATTTTCCATTTTCAATTTTCAATTTCCTGGAGTGTGCTGAAAAAACGGGAGACTTCAGGTTGATCTGCCCAGTTTTTCATAAAACGCTTTAGATCTTTGCCATGGGCCCGGACAAATTTTTTTCTACTTTTATGGTGAACCATGCTGTCAAGATCTATTAAAAACGGTTTCTCTCTGTTGATGATAATATTGGTTGCTTTCATGTCTCCATGACTGATCATTGATGATTCAAGGAGTTTAAGCATCTCAATGATTTTTTCCGGTACAACAGCTTTTCCAACGGATTGATTATCTTTAAAATAATGCCGAGCACTGATTCCTTTTACATATTCACATATAAAATATGCCTTGTTTCTAAAGGGCCCAAACCGTTTCTCCTTTAATGCAATGGGAGAAGGGGTAGTAATGCCCTTTCTCAAAAGCAGATGGGCATTTTGCCAGGAACGATCTCCACGGCTCTTTTTAAAGGAACGTCTTAGGCCATGGAAAAAATTTTTCATATTATACCGTTTTACCACAAGTTCTCTACCATCAACATTAAACCGCACAACTGTTGCAGAATTTCCAGCCTTAAGCATATCTTTCCCAGGCAGATGAAATGCAATGTCAGGATTTTTCAAAAAAGCCTTCATTTCCGGTGTATAGCAGTTACGTTTGCAAACCATAAAGGATGTCAAAGATTTTTTACAGATATTCTCAGTGGAACTTCTGTAGATTTTCTTTAAATATCTGTTTAAATTAAGCCTTTTATCTCTTTTAATCAGTTTTTCAAGCTTTAAAACAATTTTCTTTTCTATCTTAAAATTTCGGGTTATGAAATAGGTATTTACCAGATCCCGGAACAGATTCTCATCCCTGATATTCAATTGAACAAAAATCGTTGAGAGATTTTTCATACTCTTATTTAGATCAAGGGATTGGCTGCTGCTTTTTTTCTCTATGGCATCTCCATCTAAAGCATACATGGTGCTGCCTTTACCGTTTTTATTAGAGGAGACAAGAAAATTATTAAGATGCAGATCATTATGTTGAAGACCTGCATTGTGCATAGTGCCAAGCAGTGTGATAAGTTGTTGAAGATATTCCCTGTATAGATTAAAATCCCTGCATGAATCAAGAGCATCTCCAAGGCTTTCTGCTGGATGGATATAGTTAAAAACCAGAACTTCTGTCTTCACTTCCCGAACAGAGCCTGAATATAATATATCAGGGCTTGCAATCTCATTTTTTTTTAGAAGCCGGTTGCCCTTAAGCTCCCGTCTGACATGTCGTCCAGACCTGAAAGGCTTAAAAAAAAACTTTGCAACAATCTTTTTACCTCTCCATTGGCCAAGCACAACAGCACGCCTTCCTGGAATAAACCGCAATAATTCAAGACATTCTAAGGGAGCTTCACATTCTGTTAATCTCAATTGAAAAGGAAACAAAAACCTTTTTCCTGCAATAACAATCTCTCTGCTGTTTAATCCTTTCATAAATCTGCCGGATCTCCTACCGGATCTTTGGGGGATTTTTCTTAAATATTTTTTTGTAAAGTCTTACAGCCCGTATTTTAACAACCCACCAGAAAAATCTGTTTTCTGACAAAGATTTCCCCGGGGTTGTGTTGTGATATACACTGGCAAAAAGTAACAGATCCCGCTTTGTAAGGCCAAGATCCATACTTGAAAAGAGAATACCGGAAATATCCTTTGCCCGCCAGCGAAAAGGGGTTTTTGAACGAATCTGGGCTCGATGCAGATCAACAAGAAAAAGACGTATATTTTTTGGATCAATACTCTCAAGGCCCTTTGAAATATCAAGCAAAAAATGACATATATAAAAATCCCTGTGGTTTATACCATTTTCATGGATAATGCGTGCAATTTTTGCAACTTCTGTTATTAAAGAACGCTTCAGTGAATAGGAAGGAGGTATAGATGCCCAGTCTTTGCAGTACTTTTCAAGGGTTATGGTATCCTTTAATTCATCTGTGATAATAAAGGATTGCAGCTTTGCAGGGTTCCACCCCTGCTTTCCATATCCCACAATGTGCATTGTCTCAATACCAAGACTCTCAAGCTTCTCTACAGCCTTCCACTCGTTTTGAGCACCAAGCACAGGAGGCCTTCTAAACTGAATAATATTTTTTAATATTTTTTTCCATCCAACACCTGTGTGAAATTTTCCAAAATAATATTTTTCTCCAAATCTGAAACGGAGAGTTTTCCTGCCATTACTTTCACTGAAAGCTACTCCTTTAACACCAAAAAGCCGCTCAAATCCCTCTTCTTTAAAGTTCCAGTACTTTTTCCAATTTTCCGGTAAAACAATCATAAAATTATCTTTTAATTTTTCAAATTTCAGGTTGCAGCTCTCAGGTTTTAGCTTTTTAGATTATAATTTATTTTTTTCTTCCAAAGGTCTTGTTCTCCATCTGTTATGAATCCAGAACCACTGATCAGGATATTTTCGAACATATTTTTCTATCATGGAGTGGAAGATCTGGGTATTCGCCTTAATATCGCTCTCTTCATCACCAGTTCTGATTAAAGGAATTTCAGGAAGTATTTCAAGCTTAAATCCCCCATTCTCTCTAAAGATAAACATGGGAACAACAGGGGCTTTAGTTGACAATGCCAGTTTAGCAGGCCCCGTGCCTGCCGATGCTTTGCGGCCCATAAAATCAACAAAAATGCTTTGATGCCTTTTTCGTGCATTCTGATCGATAATAAGTCCCACAAGTTCTCCCCTGCCAAGGCTCATTCGGATACCTTCAAGGGCATTATGCATGGGAAACGTTGTGCATCCTGTGGATTCTCTTTTATCAGTAATATATCTGTCAAAGGGAAGAAATTCAATGGGCTTATAAACAACAGCAAAGGGCAGCCCTGTGATAAAGGGGGTAGAGCAAGCCAGCTCCCAGTTGCCAAGATGACCGGAAAAACAGATAACGCCCCTTCCTTTTCCATGGGCGTTCTTTAAATTATCAATACCGTAAAACTTTACAAACCTGGGGAAATTATCCGGGCCGGCTCTGTGAAACCTTGCATGTTCAAACACCATAGTTGCAGTATTATTAAACACATTCCTTGCAAGTATCCTTATCTCCCGGCTGCTTTTTTCCGGGGCAAAGGCTTTGGTCAGATTATCAATACAGAGTTTCCTGTGCTTTTTATCAAAAGCAAACCAGAGAGAGCCAAGCATATTGCCAAAAGCACTACCGGTTGAAGGAGAAAGCCTTCCAAGAAGAGACATGAAGCCTGAAATGCCATGATATACAATTTTTTCAACAATAGTCATTCTATCACCAAGTCCCTGCAATATGATTCAATTTTATTTTTTATTAATAATTCAAAGTCAGCCATGGACTTTTTTTCAAACTCAACTCTAACACCAATCACAACAATGACTGCTGCAAAGGCAGACCGATCTTCAATCTTGACATAATCTTTCTCAGTTGTAACAATAAAATCTGCTTTGGATTTTCTAAATTCCTGCTTTATTCTATCAAAATCAGCCTTGGTATACCAAAAATGATCAGAAAACTCAACAAAACCTGCAATTTTGATTCCAAGTTTTTCACAACTGGTTCTAAAATCAGCATTATTTGCAATCCCGGAAAATAAAAACCCAGATCCTGATTTCCCGCAAATATCAGTCAAAACCTCTGATTTTGCTTTGCCTTCTATTTTTTTACCATTTTTATCTATTATTTCATAAATAAAAGGGATATGTGAGGATCTGAAAGTTTCAATCTCAAGACCCCTGCAAAGAGTCAAGGTCTGTTGATTCTCTTTCATCTTTGAACTATTTTTATCACACCTTGTCAAAATCAAGGCATCACTTCTTTTAAGAGCAGAGACTGGCTCTCTCAAACGTCCCCGGGGCAGAAGCTCACCATTTCCAAAGGGCAGGTTACAATCAAGGAGCAGAAGATTCAAATCCCGTTTAACAGCAAGATGCTGAAATGCATCATCAAGGATAATAACATCAGGGTTGAAATGTTGTTTAGCTGTCATGGCGGCATCATACCTGTTTTTACCTGCAACAACCGGAATCTTAAGAATCTTTGCAATCATGTATGGTTCATCTCCTGACTCCACAGGAGTGCAGCAGATCCTGCTGCCATCACTTACAATTCCACCGTTTTTTTCAAACCGGCCTTTGTATCCTCTGCTCACAACAGCAACACTGTATCCCAATTTTTCAATCAACTCTGCAACATAGAGAGTCATGGGGGTCTTGCCGGTACCGCCAACGATGATATTTCCAATGGAAATTACAAAACAAGGTATTTTTCTTGATTTTAATATTTGTGAACTGTACAGAAATACTCTAAATTTTACCGCAAACATATAAATTTTAGAAACCAACAGGAAAAAATTATCAAAGAAGAAAAAGCTGCTGCCATTGACAGGTGCTGCCATGGCTTTTTCTATTTTTTGTCTCAGCCTTTTCTCTATTTTCTGTAAACGCTTACTAATTAGCTGATTACAGATAGTTGAAATCAAGAGCCTGTGAACGGTTACTATTTTTTTAAACATCAGCTGTTACCAGAGAGAGGATACTGAAAGAAAAAAAGAATATATTGGCAACCCATGCACTTAAAAATGGAGGCAGTAATCCTCCATATCCAAGGGAGGTACAAAAGCCATAGAGAATCCAGTAAAAAAAAGAGATACCTATTCCAAGAGCAATCCCCAATGGCATACTCTCCTTGACAAAGGATCTGACACCTATTGCAGCCCCTGTTAAAGCCATGATCAGGCAGATAAAAGGAAAGGCAGTCCTGCCATGGAGATCAACAGAATATGTGGTTGCATCATACCCCTCTTTTTCAACCTTTTTAATATATGCTGCAAGTTCTGTAATGCTCATCTGGTCAGATTTTTTTGCAACTTTTCTAAGATCATCGGGCATGAAATCCAGAGGAAAACTTTTTTTATCAAATGAATTAATTGCAGCCCCCCCTACTTTTCCCCGGTAGTTTTGCTCCAGGCCATCAATTAAAAGCCATTCTCCATTTTGAAAAACCCCTTTTTCTGCATCAACTCTCCTAACTATTGAAAACCCCTTACCAGAAGAACCGAAAGAGCTGGAAGAACCAGAAGAGCCAGAAGAGCCAGAAGAGCCAGAAGAACCAGAAGAACCAGAAGAACCGGAAAAACCGGAAGAACCAAAAAAAGTAATTGTAACCCCTGAAATGGTTTTATCTCCTGGATTAAAAAAATTGATATGGGCAATTTTTTTCTCTCCTCTTATCCAGATATCCTCTTTTAAAGCATAGATTCTCTTATCTCTCTTAATTACTGAATATTTGATATAATTGGCCTTTGACATGGTCACAGGCACCAGGGTTTCCCCCAGAAAAATCATAAAAACGGCAAGAACAATACCCGCAGCTGCAGCCGGTTTAACAAGATAATAGAGACTTATACCACTTCCCTTTAATGCCATGAGCTCATTATTTATGTTCATGATCCCAAAAGTGACAATTACGGCAAGAACCACACCTGCCGGAGTCAACTGAACAAACATAAAGGGAATTTTTAAAAGGACATAGCCAAAAGCATACAACAGTGAAACACCTGATTCCAAAAAATTATCCATCCTGGAAAGATAATCAACTGCAACAAATATGCATAAAATCACAATCTGAACAATAAAAAAGTATTTTATAAACTCTTTTAACCAGTATTTGTGAAGAATGGACATATTCTCTACGCCTCTCTGTACTGGTATACTGATATTATTTTTGATCTGTGACAGAGCAGCATATGATTATCTTCCTCTCCTCTTTGACAGAATCTGTTTAACGGCACCACCTGCCCTTTGAAAAATTAAAGGAAGCTGTACAGGCCGTTCATTGGCAATTCTTACAAGAAGATAGATACCAGCACCTCCCATGACAACATCTGCCAGCCACATGCAAAAGACTGGAGGGAAAATACCCGCATCTCCTGCTGACCACCCCCCGGCAAGCAAAAGATAGTAAACAATAAAAAAAAACATTGCCAGACCAAAACCTGAAGAACGCCTTGAAGATGCAGATTGAAGTCCTAATGGAAAGGCAAGCAGCCCTAGAGATAGACATGCAAATGGAACAGAGAATTTCTCATACAATTCCATCTTTGCCGAGCATACAACATCCTTATTTTCTGCATTTTTTTTAATAAACGTCATAAGCTCTTTCAGGTTCATTTCATCAAGATCCTTATTGTTCTTATCAGGCCTTCCCATGACTGCTGCAAGATCAAGATTTATATCATATGTGTTAAAATCAATACTGTTAACTGCTTTTGTTTTTAAATCAACCTGGTTCACTGTTCCATTGTAAAGGCGCATGGTATATAATATTTGCCCGGGATCTGCAATAATCACACCTCTGGGTGCCACAGAAATACTCACACTTGATTCTGTTCTGCTGTCCTCAATAAAAATGTCCTTAAGCTCTTTTGTCTTCATATTTATTGAAGATACATAGATCATAACATTGTTAAAGCTGTTGTTAAACTGTCTCTCCTTTAATGCAAGATTCAAATTCGCCCGGGCAATCTCAAAACCTTTTTGTTCAAAAGAGAATTTACCCCAGGGAACGCCCCAGACTGTTATCCACATTGTAAGCATCGTGCCAAGAAGACTAAAGATTATAACAGGAGGCATAAGTCTGTATATTGAAACACCGCCCCCCTTAAGTGCAATGATTTCATTATCAGAGGACATGCGCATGAATATCAGAAGCACTGCAATCATCACTGACATGGGAATGGTAAATTCCATAAACCTTGGAAGCGTATAAAAAATTAAAAGGACCACTGACAAAAGGCCTGTGTTGTAATTCACAACCATGCTGGTGATATCAGGAATTCTGGTCATAAGAAAGATAAAGGTAAGGAAAAGAGAACTCACCGCAAAGGGCGGAAGCAACTCCCTGAAGATATATCTATTTATAATATTAAATCTCATTTGCAGAGGGGAATATATTTATTAATTTAACCACTTAATCTCCTTGAAAGGGAACTGCTTTATTAAATCTCATTTCCAAGAGGGAATATATTCATTAGAGCAAAGTGTCAAGAATTAAGAAACTAAAACATAAATCTTATTCAGGGTTATGGGTTTTACAAAAAAACACGAAAATAAAATTTAAAACTCTAAACCTTTTCAGAAACCATTCTCTTTTCAGACCTGAACATTGCAAGCTTTTCCATATCCATAATGCCAAGAGTAATCTTTAGCCCATGACCATTGTTTTTTGCAAGCCGGAACCAGTTTTTCAGCTCTTTTTCCAGATCTTCCTCACCAACCGCCTTGTTTCCATTGACTCCTGCCAGGTTATTATCCATATTGCCGGAATTAATAAAAGTCCATACTCCTTCTTTTTTTGAAATAACTCCGGTATGCCCTTTTGTGCGGGTTGAAAAGGAGAGAATCTGCCCCTGTTTAAGCACTGTGTTGATTTCCTGCATCAATGCATCAGCCTCCATATCAGCATCACGGATATGGAGTATACTCTTTTTAAAAACCTCTTTACCGGACTGGGAGACAAGGCCCTCGCCATTGAGAAAATGATTATAAGCAAAGCCCCTGTCAACAGCGTCTCTAATCAAATGCTCGCCAAGGCCTCCCCTGCCCTGGTATTTTATCCCCATACTTTTCAAGCCTTTCACAACCATTTCATAACAGTCCATCTTTGAGTAATCCCTGCCAATATACTTACTCACAGCATTGACAAGCCGGCTTGCACCGATTTCATCCATGCCCTGTTCAATTTTTGGTAAACGTTCACAGGGCACTGCACCTTGTTCAACTGCACCTTGTTCAAATTGTGTTCCTGCTATGGTATTTGTTTTAAATTTTATTTTACTTGTAAATCCTGATTCAGCCGGGAAGTTGCTCTTTAGACCATGTTCTTTAACTTTTTTTCCCCAGCTCACTTCTCTTGTTTTAGAATTAATAAATATTTCTGTTCCAGGGGTTATTTTTTTAAAAAATTTATCACTGTTTATTTCATTAAAAACGATTTTCCAGCAATCTTGTTTAAAGGGACCTTGAACAATAAGCTCTGAAACTGTGGGAATCTTGTCAGTAATCCTGCCAAGGGAGGTAAGGGTGTTGTTACTCTCTGCAGATCCTGGTGTACATGGAGTTCTCTTTAATGAATTAACAGATCTATTCTGGGTAACAGATTTATTCAGGGTAATATTTCCTGCAACACCATCTATCTCCATGGAATCCTCCTTAAATCCGGCTTTTTCATAAAAAAAATCAAAAAAATTAGACAAACCAGAACCCCAAAACTCTGGTTTTCGTTCTGGCCTGAATAAAACACCTTGCAACCTATAGATGTCCTTGAATGACCTGATACATAAATCATACTGGGACTACTATAAATCATAGCAGTTTCCATGCCATAGCAATTTTAGGCTCATGAGCGGAATAAAATCTTCCAAAATATGGCCTGGCATTTTAAGTCGTCTTCAAGGCACATTAAAAGTGTGAGGGGTCATGAGGGGTCAGGCCTGCGTTATTTTCGACACCCCGTTTTCGACACATTTTCGACAAGTATCAGGCTGCAATTGCCAATAAACTGACACAAAAGATTCAATTTGATGACAACAAGGCGTTTTTAGTTTTTTGTCACCACGGCAAAAAGTGTACCCTCCCATGGCAGACCAACGACACCTTTTGGGAATATTTAGAATTCAGGCAGACTGTGTAAAAAACCATGAGACCGGATAGGTTCCGGCTTGTCCAGGTTAGGGAGTTGGAATAAAATAATTATCCAAATTTTGTGCAGGATTTTTGTTCGTCTTCAAGGTGTGATGACAGGTGCATAGTGAACTATGTGCCTGTCATCACAACGTAGAAGACGGACAAAAAGACAAACAAAATGGGTAATTATTTTTTTCCACCTCCCTTATGTAACTGACTAAATATCAGTGGACAGAGACCAGTATTTGGATTATATATATTTTCCATGAAATATATAATAGTTGCAAACGGTACCATAAAAAAAGATGATTATTTCAGAAAAATGCTTAATAAGGCTGATATGATTGTTTGTGCTGATGGTGGAGCAAAACACTTAGAAAGAATGGAGATAATTCCTGACATTGTAATTGGTGATCTTGATTCCATGGATCAATATGCTGAAATCTTTGTCAAAAAAAACCGTGTCAGGATCATTAAACATCCCCCAAAAAAAAATGCCAGCGACACAGAGCTTGCAGCATTGTGGGCAATTGAAAACCAGGCTTCTGATATAACCATTATTGGAGCAACAGGCACAAGACTTGATCATAGCCTGGCAAATATTTTTTTAATGAGAAAAATTGCCTTAACTGGCATATCCTGTAGAATTATTGATGATAACAATGAAATTTATCTTGTTTCAGAAAGCCTCACTCTAAAAGGGAGCCCGGGAGATCTTCTATCCATCATTCCCGTTACTGAAAAAGTAACAGGCTTGACAGTTAAAGGAGTTGAATACCCCCTTTTAAATGCTGAAATATCCATGGGTTCATCCCTTGGAATCAGCAATTGTTTTACTGAGTCCCAAGCTGTTATTACAATAAAAACAGGGGTACTTATAGTTACAAAATCAAAAGATTAACAAACAACATTAAAAATGCTGATAACTAAATTACAACATGCTTTAACTAAATTTTGCAATGCTCTCTTTATATTTTTCATACAAAGATTCAAAAAGTACCGGAACTCTTGAATAAAACTCTTTTAGCAGAGGAAGCATGATCTGTCTCATCTGGGGATGGGAAGCAGATGAGCATCTAAGGTTAAAAATATGCATCCACTCTCTGATATTTGC
>JAYEHB010000163.1:0-9935 GCA_034659375.1 Thermodesulfobacteriota bacterium | reverse complement strand
GTAATTTTTTGTATAAAGACTATGCATGGCCCTTGCTTCAACAAAGCCTGGATAGAGAAAAATAAGACCGAATTTTTCAATATCTTTTTCCGATAAATCCAAAAGCTCTTCTGTTTTTTCAAGCTCGCCCTTTTTAAGCAGCAGTTTGATTTTGACAAGGTTTTTTAATGCTCTGTATTCAGGATGTATCCCTTCTTCAGTTAGAGTGCTTATGCTTTTTAATGCATTATCAGCCTCTTCAAAGTCACATGTATGAACATATCCAAGTATGGATACAATGGTGGCATTGAGCTGAAGATCAATGTTGTTGATTTTTTTTCCAAGTATGTATGCATTTTTGCAGGCAGAAATACCCTTGAGTATATCATTGGTGCCTGCAATAAGACCAAAACCCATGTGCTGCCACAGAACAGCCCTGGCATAGGTAAAGAGAGACTGATCTTTAATTGATATAAGAAGATTTTCACCCTGGGTTATCCATTCTGTTATCAGTTGGGAAGATTTTTGCAGAAAAACAGCTGCTTCAATGAGATGGGCAAGGCAGAGAATAGCACCTCTTGTATCATCTTTTTCGTTAAAAAGAGAGAGAGCTGTTAAAAAATCATTGATATTCTGCCTTCCTCCACTGATACGCCTTGTCATGGTTAGATAATATATAAGCCATGGATCACGCCATATTGTCTCTAGGGGCAGGGATTCAATCCAGTTTGAGAGATCTCTAAATCTCCCCTTTATTACCATGTCTGTACCTGATTTTTTAATGAGCTGAGAGACTTTGTCAAAGGAACCAGCTTTGATAAAATATTTTATTGCAGATTCATTATTATCTCTATTGCAAAAAATTTCTCCAGCTTTTCTGCAAAGTTCTCTGTACTCTTGTTTTGTGTTTTCTGCTATTAAAATATTTTCAAGAAAATCCTTAAACAGTCTGTTAAATCTGAAAACCGGTCTGTTGTTTTTCTGCTCAAGCCGCTGAATAAAAAGATTTCTCTTTTCAAGTTTTGTGAGTATCTCAACAGGATTTGCAATATCACAAAAATTTGTGATGATTTCAGGATCTATTATGTCAAAGAATGATGATTTTACCAGGAAATCTCTGATATGCTTCTGTTGATTTAAAAATATCTCTTCAGAGAAAAAATCAATGGTTTCACAGGAAAGTTCATAGGGAAGTTTTGCCATATCTGATTCACTGTTTACGGCTTCAGCAGCCAGGGTGATCCCTCCTGCCCATCCATCAGTGATTGTATGAATTTTTTTTATCTGGGAAAAGCTGATTTTGTTCTTCTGCTTTGCAGAAAAAAAACAGTCTGTCTCCTCAATGGTAAAGGCAAGCTCCTTATTTTCAAGCACAAATATCATTTTTTTAATTTTAAGTTTTTGAATACTCAATGGAGGCATTTTTCTGGAAATAAGAAAAAGTCTGATATGCCGGGGCATATCTTTTATGACACCCTGGATAAGGTTAAAGGAGGAAGCCTCTGAATCAAGGGATTCCAAATCATCCATAACAATGTTGACCCTGGTACTGGTCGTGGAAAAAAGGGCGTAAAGAATATCCCTGTGCCTGGCAATTTCCTGCCTTGTACCAAGAGTTACCTGGGGATATTCCATGGCATGAAAAATATCATTGTCAAGGGTCTGGTTAAATGCATTTAGAATTAAATAAAAGAGATTTGTATGATCTGAATCTTCATGATCAAGATGAAGCCAGACTGTTTTCTCTTTGGATTCTTTAAGATAGGAGGCAACAAGAGTTGATTTGCCCTGGGCAGCCTGGCCCAGGACAAGAAAGACCTTTTTTTTTCTGTTTATTTCAAAAAGGGAAAAGAGTCTTTCTCTTTTAATGGTGTCAGAGATGTCAGGAATTGTATATTTTGATCCTGGTTCAAGGATCGTTTCAAGGCTGACGGAGTCATTCATGCTTTTCTGCCTTCCCATGGCAGACGGATTGTAAATTTTGTCCCGGAGCCTATAGTAGATTTTACGCTCATTTCACCACCATGATTTTCAGTAATGATGGAGTAGGCTGCAAAAAGGCCAAGGCCTGTACCGACTCCCACTGGTTAGCTGGCAAACCCATGTCAGCCAGAAGGCAACTTTGTCAATCGAGCAATCTTTAACTCAACTTTCTGACCTTAATTTTACCGGTTAAAGTCTCAAAAGCTTATCGGACGCAACGTCCATGCCTTGACATGCACAATCCAGAAAGTTGAGTCTTTAAGCAGTAACGGGAAAGTTAACTGACTCCATTCTATGCAGATAGCACTGTACAATAAATAATGGTGCAAGACAAATAAATTTTCAGAAAACAATTCAAATATATGGGAAAAAGTAAAGTGTAAATATTTATAGCAAAGTTTGACATCCTTCATAAGTACGTTACACTTTTTGAGGGCATTCCCTGTTTAAAGGTGTTTTCCACAAAAGAAGTGTAAAGTACTTTTATGCTGATATGAAGGATGCCCAAAGTTTTTTGGTTGGGATAGTCAGAAAAAAAAAGAGATATTGACTAAAGCTTGTCATCCGAACTATAATAATTCGGATAAATATTTATTTTGAGTATTTTTTCAAAGAGTGAAAGAGTGAAGCCTGAGTTTAATGTTATTATTAACATCCTTATTGACTGCACTTAATCAGGTATCTTCAGAAGCGTCAGCAGTGCAGCCAGGCAGGATATGATTTTTTAATATTAATAATATTGGGTTTGGTTCTAACTTATCTGCAGTCCCAGCGTTTCTTGTAATTGATGAAAAAAATAAACGAGTAATGTTTAAATTATGAACTGCTTTATAAAAATTTTAAAACTTATTTTGTTTGTGGCATTTGCCGGAAATATTCTAACAGGCATCTCTTTTGCAGGGAATGATGAGCAGAGTCAGGTTTATATGAAAGTCCGTCCAAATGACTGTAATCATAGACTTTCATTCTTTGTTGCGGCCGATGAGAATGACCATGCTCCGGCCATGCCGGTTATTGAAAAATGGGTTGAATTTTTTCAGCCATCTGTTCTTTCAAAGCAGGAGCAGAAAAGAGAATTGTTATGGTTTGCCAGAGCTGCTGCTCCTTTTAGAGGGAAATTCATAAGATCAACAGCCGAGGATATCAAAACCCATGTATGGGAAAGGGATCTGCTCACAAAAGCATTTAAAGAGATCACCGGGATCACTGTTGAGCATAGGATAACTGGTGAAGGCTCAGTTGTTGAGAAGATAATGAAACAGCTTGCCACAGGCGTGGGGTTTTATGATATTTATGTCAATGACGCAGATCTTGTGGGAACCCATCTTAGAACAGGCGGTGTTGTTGATCTTACAGAATATATGAGCAAAGGTGGAAAATTTGTTACATCTCCCGGCCTTGATCTTGATGATTTTTTAAATCCTGAGTTTGGTCAGGATTATAGAGGCCATCAGCTTCAGCTCCCGGATCAGCAGTTTGCCAATCTCTACTGGTTCAGATATGACTGGTTTACAAGGCCTGATATTAAGGATAAGTTTAAAAAAGAGTTTGGATATGAGCTTGGGGTGCCTGTTAATTTTGCTGCATATGAGGATATTGCACAATTTTTCACTGGCATGGTAATAGACGGTAAAAAGGTCTTTGGCCATCTTGATTATGGTAAAAAATCCCCATCTCTTGGATGGAGGTTTACAGATGCATGGCTCTCCATTGCAGGAGTAGGTGATAAAGGGCTTCCCAATGGCTATCCTGTTGATGAATGGGGAATCAGGGTAAATGGGAAAAATCCTGCAGGTGCGACGGTAAAAAGGGGAGGGGCTTTAAACAGCCCTGCTGCAGTATATTCCCTGGAAAAATATATTGAGTGGCTGGAAAGATATGCACCTCCAGAGGCAATGGAATGGAGATGGATTGATGCCGGGCCCATGGCATCCAGAGGGGATATTGCCCAGAAAATTTTTCAGTATACAACTTTTCTTTCAGATGAGAGATTTCACAACCCTGACAGCCCTGTGGTGGGAGAGGATGGAAAGCCGCTTTGGCGGGTTGCCCCCACACCCCATGGCAGATACTGGGAAAAAGGCATGAAGGTTGGATATCAGGATGCAGGTTCCTGGACTATTCCAAAAAATGTAAAAGGTGACAGGCGTGCCATGGCATGGCTCTGGGCACAGTTTTGTGTCTCAAAGACTGTCTCTTTAAAAAAATTTCTTAAAGGAGGAACTCCTGTGAGGAAATCCACGGTTTTTGCAAAGAGCCTTGATCCCATAAAGTATAAATGGGGAGGGCTTATTGAGTTTTACAGATCTGATGAAGAGAAAAAATGGACTGATACAGGTCTCAATGTTCCCCATTATCCTGTCCTGGCAAAGGTCTGGTGGCCAAATATATCAAAAGCCATTAAAAAAGAGATTACACCGAAGCAGGCAATGGATAACATTGCAAATCAATGTGATTTAATAATGTCAACCATGCATCTTGCAAAATTTTCTCCTGTTTTAAACAGACCGTCAACAGCTCAATTCTGGCTTTTGCAACCTGGAGCTCCCAAAGCAGAGTGCATACGTCCAAAACCTGTTACTGTGCAGTATGATACCCTTGTTAAATCCTGGCACAACAGGGGGAGATAAATAAACATGGGCATCAGCAATAAAATCATAATTCTGGTTTTTGGAATATTATTTATTTTTACTGTTCTTCTATCATATTTCGTTGGCTTGACAAGTTTTAACAATCTTTCTGATGTTACCAGAAAAGATCTTGGAAACATGTCGACAATTTTTGCAGAGCAGATTTCAGATATGGAAAAAGAGGCTGTAAATGTTGCAAAGAGTTTTGAAGAAAATGTGAGAATATCTGACCAGGTAAGACTCATGGCTGAAATGGGACCATATTATCCCTTTGACAATTCAGAGTATCAAAGAGAGATGGAAGAGGCTGAAATGATATATCTCTTTAAGGCCCAGGTTGCTCTAATACCCCATTTCAAATCTCTGATAAATTTGAACAGACTCTCTAAAATCAGTTTTTATCTTGTACCTCCATTTGCAACTGGTTCTGTAAAAGAGAAATCATCCCTTGCTTTAAGTATGGATAAAAAATCAATATATATAACTCAGTTTGGAGTTAAAGGTGATGCAGAAGTCAAAGTTATACATCAAATTAGTGTAAAAGAATTCATCCCTCCTGACAAAGACGATTTTGATGTAAGTTCTGTTTATGCTTTGTCGGTTGATCATTTTATTAAGGAAAATCTATTTACAATCTTTACAGGGATTTCGGCAGATGAGTATCTTGATAGTAACTCCATACAGGTTTCCGATAAGCCGGAGTCATCCATCATAACAACATCTGAAAATATCAAAATAAGGGTATGGTGTCCTGTAAAAGTATTGCTTAGAGATCCTGACACCTTTGTTAATAAAAAATATACTGTGGGTAGTGTAGTTATTGACAAGCTTATTGATAAAAATGTTATGGGTTTTCTGGCAGAAAAACTGGGAACTGATGTTGGTATTGCAAGAGAAGGAGAGCTTATAATATCAAGCCTTACGGATAATAAAAGATTTAAATTTAAAGGGAAAAATCTGGTTGAATCTGGTATGGAAAGGTATCTTGCTTCCATTTCCAAGATTAAATTTGAGAATTCTCATGTAAAAGATTTAAACTCTGTAACATTTTACCCTGTATCAAAGCTTCATAAAATGACACAAGATCTTTTTTTTAAAATATTTATCACAGCGGTTTTTGTAATGATTTTCTCTGGATTAATGATTTATTTTTTTGTCCATTTTTTTATCAAAATTCCCCTGGACAAGCTTATGTATGGTGTCAAACAGATATCAACAGAAGCTGACTGTACACAGGTTGATATTGATTCAAAAGATGAACTTGGGAAACTTTCCAAAGTTTTTAACAAAATGTCTCTGGATCTTAAAACAAAAAACAGTGCTATTGAAAAAATCGTTGCAGCGCTTGACAGAACAACCACCCGTGTAACATCCATTATTAACTCCATGACAAGTGTAATTATCAGCGTGGATACAGAGTTTAAGGTGATGGAAATAAATAAAGAGGCTGAAAAAGTCACAGGTTTTTCAGGAGATGAGGCTGTGGGGGTGAGTGTAGGTGAAATTTTGCCCATGATGGGTAAATATATGGATGATCTGAGCCATACTCTGCACAATGGATTGCCTGTTAAGAAAGCAAAAATTGTCCGCAAAAAAGATAAAACAACAGAGTATTATAATATGGAAATTATGCCCCTGATAAGCAGAGATATTGACGGTGCTGTAATCAGCATTACAGATGTTACAGAGAGCGTTCGTCTTGAGGAAATGATGATTCAGTCTGAAAAAATGCTTTCAGTGGGAGGTCTTGCAGCAGGAATGGCCCATGAGATAAATAATCCTTTGGCAGGAATTATGCAAAACGCCCAGGTGGTGCGCAACAGGTTATCAAAAGACCTGCCTGTGAACAGAAAAGAGGCTGAAGAGTGTGGCACAACCCTGGAGGTGATTCAAAATTATATGGAACAACGCGGAATTTTCAGAATGATCAATACCATTCTTGAAGCAGGTGGCCGTGCAGCTGAAATTGTGGAAAATATGCTCTCTTTTGCAAGACAAAGTACATCTGGATTCCTGAAAAGTAATATTGCATCTCTTTTGGACAAAACCGTTGAGCTTGCAGCCAGTGATTATGATCTCAAAAAAAAATATGATTTTAGAAATATCAAAATAGAGCGGGAATATGATTCTGACCTCCCTGAGGTGCCATGTGAACCAGGCAAAATACAGCAGGTCTTTTTAAATATCCTTACCAATGGTGCCCAGGCCATGGCAGCTAATGAAAGTTATGGGCAGGCCTTTATACTCAGAATAAAAAAAACAGGAGAGAACGCCAGAGTTGAGATTGAGGATAATGGCCCCGGCATGGATGAGGAGACCGCAAAAAAGGTGTTTGAACCATTTTTTACAACAAAGAAAGTGGGTGTGGGAACAGGTCTTGGTCTGTCTGTATCATACTTTATTATCACTGAAAATCATCAGGGAACAATGTCTGTGAAATCATCTCCCGGCATGGGAACGAAATTTGTCATTGATCTACCTCTTGAGTAATTCATTTATTGATTTTTGTAATCAGGAACGTTACAGTGTAACTATGATTAATAACTTTCGTAATACATGGCTTCAGAAATTTTTTGAAAATGATGCAGGGCATAAAAAAATACTGGCTTCTATTCGAGAAAGCTTGTTTAGAAAATTATAAATAATTAATGATGCAACCTGTGATTTGGATTTACGAAGCCCTCCCGGTAATCATTTTGAGAAATTATTTGGATTGTTGAAGGGTAAATATTCTATCAGGGTGAACAAGCAGTGGAGGTTAATTTTTATCTGGGATGGAGCCCGGGGTGAGGCAAGTGAAATTTATCTCGATAACCATGATTACAGGTAATGAGGTGAAAAAATGATTATTACAAAACGCAGGCCCGTAAGTGTCGGTGAAATGATTACAGAGGAATATCTTAAACCTTTAGAGATCACCCAGGGGCAGCTTGCCAAAGCAATGGGTGTCAGCCATAGAACTGTTAATGAAATTTGCACAGGAAAGCGGTCTGTGACTGTTGATACAGCTTTAATTCTGGCCAAAGTATTTGACAATACCCCTGATTTTTGGCTGAACCTGCAAAGACGTAATGATATATGGGATGCCTTACATACTCCGAAAAGAAAAGATAGAATTGAAAAAGCCAGGTCTTTTCGAGATGCTGTTGCGTAAATTTAATACAGCAGTCAATAATGGTTTTGGAATTATTTTGACAATTTTAAGTAATGATGCTAATTCAAATTTTGAATAACCGGCATGGCCGGAGCATGGTCATTCTCATCGGCCACAACAAAGAATGAAAGTCAATGATTACAATCGTTTGGATGGACTTTCATATAAAAAAATAAATGAGAACACCATTAAACAGCTCAGAGAATAGACTGATATTGTTTATCTCAGGTTGTAGTAAATTATAAAATTGAAGTATTAAAATGAAAAGGTTATGTTACGTTGACAAAAGATCTGATTGAAAAATATGAAAAATTGCCTGCATTTGAGAAAAGCATTATGCAGATTCTCTCTATTGCTTATATTTCATTAACTCGAACCCAGTTAAAAATGTGCCTTATAGCTGCAGATATTAAAGTACCGGGTGCGGAAAATTTTGATGCAGTTTCCCAGCCTGCAGGGTTCAAGCTGATACGTCCGGCACTTGATAACTTAATAAAACAAAAGTTGCTGGATAATAAAAATAAAAGCCGGCTTATAGCGGACAGGCGGGTTTTTGAAATTATCCTGCGTAAGACAATTGCAGAAAAAAAAACAAAGCATTATTTAGAATTAATTCCGGCTGCTCTTAACTTAACTGAAAAGGGGTTAGCGCAATCTACAAGAGTAGTGGTGGATTATGTTATTGCAGTCATACGAATTTTATTTTATCAGAAAAAAATAGATTCAATACAAGCTCTTTACAATCAATATCAAAAAATTTTTATGTATGAGCGGATTTCATTATCAACAATATTAGAGAGAATTGCTTTTCATCCATTTGAGCCTGACCTGGTTGAGTTATTGCCGCCGGATATCATTACTGACCTGTTTAAGCATAAATTGATTTATGATATATTGAACTGGCGGGATGAGATTAGACATTTTGAGTATCTTGAAAATCTGGTTTCAGGAGATTCTGATAAATGTGAACCTGACTTGCAGTCGTTAGTTCTGGAAAAATGGATGTTGACCGGGCAAAACAAAAAAGTAGAGAACTGGCTGAAAAAACATAAAAACGATAATAGTATAAACAGTTTATGTTTACAGGGATGGATTGCTTTTTTAAACAGTAAAAATAAAACTGCAATTAAATATTATGATGCTGCATTTAAAATTCTGGAAAAAAATTCAAAAAAGCGTAACATCTATTTTTCTACTTTTATGGGTGTTTTTTATATACTTTCACTGATGAAAGATAATAGTGCAAAACGGTTGCAACAGGCACGTTCTTATCTGTTTACGGCTGACTCTGCAAACTATGCTTTTAAGGTAATTTATAATCGGTTGAATTATTTTTTAAATTTGCTGACTGGTAATACTAAAATTGCAGACTCTGTATTTGATCTCTACTGTCTATCCAATATGTCATATAACATGAATTCACGTACTTATAATATTAAAATGGAAATGTTTTTTACATTATCTGTCTGCTGCTGGATCGACAAAGAAAGAACAAAAAAATATTTTAATGGTATCAAAAAAATTTATCTTACAGGGGAGGCAGATAGTTATTCATGGTTTAAGCATGAACTTGCAGGACTGCTTAACGCATTGTCTGCAAAAGGAGCAAAGAAAAAATATAAACCGGAAACAGATTATTTAATAAATGTTGTTAATCAGACAAATATCTGGGAACATACGTTAAATGCTTTGCTGGACTTAAAAAATCCAACTTCTGCACAGTCAAAAGAAAAAAGTGGTAATATTAATAGTGATTTTCGACTGGTCTGGTTTATAAGTTACAGTGACGGCGGGTATTGCAGTGTTTCTCCAAGGGAGCAAAAACAAAAGGCAGATGGTACCTGGACCAAGGGACGGCCAATTGCCATGAAGCGTTTGTATAAGGATTTGAAAAAATTCCCCTATCTTACACAGCAGGATAAACAAATCTGTGATCAAATATATGAACATGAGTACGTAGATAACTGGTACACAAATGTTGAATACATATTCAAGGATAAATATATATCTTATGTAATCGGGCATCCATTAATATTTTTGCAGGATGGAACAAGCCGGGTTGAGCTGATAAAAGGAAAGCCGGAACTGCGTATTACAAAGCAGAAAAACGGCGATATTTGTTTAGAGCTTTTTCCCAGGCCTTCGCAATATCAAGAAGACTATCTAACTGTAAAAGAGACTGAAACACG
>JAYEHB010000162.1:0-2274 GCA_034659375.1 Thermodesulfobacteriota bacterium | reverse complement strand
GACTCGAACGATGGGTGAAAAAATCCAGATCATCAGAATATCTTTTCTCTTTATAAAAGCGACTTAAGCAAGTTCCACCCGTTAAATAAAACTCATTTTCAACTTTAAAAATAGAGGCTAAAATATCATCTTGCAATTCATACAGTTTTTTATAATTTATATTACCCATTTTAGCTCATCGATCAATAGTTCTTTATCCAGGAAATAGACTTCGGCTAAATTTTTCCGTCTTCTTATATATTCTCTGTTAAACTTTGGAATCTTGAAATTATTTAAAAGTTCCTCTAAGTCATCGGTTTTGAAAAGCTTTAAATCTAAAAACACTTTTGAACTGTTTAGTAATATTTTTTCAAAAATAATTTTCTTCATTCTTTTTTCTTTGCCATGGACAATACCTTTAATCTCTAAGGCAGTTATATCCATATCCCAAAAGCACTCTTTTTGTATTCTTTTGTAATCCATGTGTAATCCATGTTATATAATGAGATTCAGATTTCCATATTAGAGGCTGTTTAATACTGCAAGAACCTCTTGTTTGGGCGTTTTTCAACCCACAAATTTCCGTTTCAACCCATAAAATTCCAGGTCGCATCATCGTAGACTTTACTTATTTGTCAAGTAAAAATATTGTTTTTAACTTTTTTTTGTTTAAAAACGACGTCATTTTTTTTATATGTTACACAATGATATATGAAGAGTAAAGTGAACACCATTGCAAGATCGATTTTCATTTTTTTAAGCTACATTCTAAATTCAATTTGGCCAGCTAAAGTGTACAGTTTTATATAGTGTCAATTGCCTTGTCCGGTCAGTTTATAGTTTTAAAAGCGTAAAATTAAATACTCTGAGACTCAGAATATTTGAAATCTGCTTTTTTTTAAATTTCTTTCAGCTTAGAAAGCCCATTTTAGGGCAAAATGAGTGCCGTAAGAGTTCTTACCACGGGTGGTAAAGTCATAACTGTTCATTATATTTTTCAACGAATTTGTTTTTGATACACCGGATCGAACATTTTCAAGTCTTTTTTCGGCTAAGGAACCAGTTTCAAATAACTTGCCCATTTCAGAATACGCCACAGTTGAAGGATAGTGTTCCTCAATTTTTAAAAGGGTATGTTATTTCGGACTCATGACTAAATAGATATCTTCCAAGTCATCAAGGTACTTTAAAACGGCTTCCCTGGCATAAAATGTTCAAGTCTGTCAGATCACAATCAAAAAATTCGATTGAATCTGCTGCACTGAGTTTATGTACAGGTTCATAATCGCCCAAAGCAATCAATCCAGAACCTCAGACTGATCCAACAACTTCTTAAGGCGGGGTTTAGATTGTACGGGACGATCTAACGCTTGCTGGAACATCTCCCATTGAGCATTGTCCAGTCCGAAATGACATCGATTCGCCAAAGCCTGATTGACAGCAGTGATACCTGCTTCCAACAGAAACTCACTTACATTTTTATAGCAGGAACGAGCGGCCTCTTGCAACGATTGCTTGACCGCACTACTCTCACGTACGTCAATACGTTCGAATTTTGATTGTATTAAACTGGTCATGAGCCCCTCCTTTCATTTATGTTGAAAGTATAACGTACTGACAATGTTATGACAAGGGAAAATATTCTAAACAGGGTATAAACAGGACGAGGTATAAACAGCTTTCCATTCTCCATTCTTGTCTCCCATTCTTGTCGGACCAACTGGCCATTCTTTGGCCATTTCTGTAATGGGGTCAGCCTTAGGGAGTTACAAACAATAATAATACCCGTTTATCGTTAAAAGTGAGGAAGATTACTGAATATCGAACCTGCATACGGGTAATTTATATTCTTGTAGCTCCCTTATGCCTTTGTGGCGGATCAGCTAATCTGCAATCACTCTATGAAACGTCATAGTCGTGATGTAAAATCCATGGAAAATATGGAGGAGTACTTTTATTATTCCTGTTTAATTTTCTCTGTAAAACGCTTTTGTGAATAACAGGCTTTATCTTCTGCCCGGAACCGGATAAGTGTTTGCCGGGGTTAAAGCTTCTCTTCTGTTTTCTGTAAAAACAGGCAGGAAACCCTTTTCTGGAATCGTGCATTTCCCCATTAATATTCGGAGTGATTTTCACCTGATGTCCTTTCTGAAATTTCAAACCATGGGCAGCGGCTTTCTGCACCATCCAGGCAAGGGGTATATCAGACAGCCCATGTTCCTTATACCCTCCCCCAATATCTGTATGCACTCCGCAGAACCAGACCTGCCGCATGTGTTGGTGGGACAAAACATC
>JAYEHB010000161.1:0-2275 GCA_034659375.1 Thermodesulfobacteriota bacterium | reverse complement strand
CTGCAGTGTTCTTCGCTCTTCTGCAAAACAGAGACAAGCCAAAAGAAGCACTATCACATGGTGTTTACCTTGTCAATTAAAAAGATTTTCTGAAATTGTTGGCTGTTCCCCCTGGTTAAATTTAAGTGTCAAAAAGGTATACCTTTCCAACATCTCTAAAAACAGCGTTAAAAAGGTCGTTTTTTTAATTGTTGACACTGTTTCTAAAAAGGTCTATAACCTTCTTAACACTTTATAAATCTTTTACCAGGGGAGAGGGAGCAATGACAATTTTTACTTATGCAAGAGTATCTACACTTGATCAAAAAACAGGTATGCAGGAAAAGGCATTAAAGAAAGCATATCCTGATGCAGTACACAGAACGGAGAAACAAAGTGGTACGAACATGGACAGGCCGGTTCTAACCTTGTTACTTGAGATGATTGGTAAGGATGACAGGCTGGTTATCTGGAAGCTGGACAGGTTGGCACGAAATACAGGTGATCTATGCCAGATCGTTGACATACTTGAAAATAAAAATGCTTCACTTGAAATTTTAGACCAGAGGATTGACACCGGCACTGCAGCAGGTAAAGCATTTTTACAGATGCTCGGCGTTTTTGCTGAGTTTGAAACCAACCTTAGAAAAGAAAGACAGATGGCAGGGATAGCAGCAGCTAAAGCCAAAGGAAAACATTTAGGCAGAAGAGCATCCCTTACAGATAATCAGCAACAAGAAATTAAAAGGCTTCATCATGGCGGTATGAATCCAACAAAATTATCAAAACAATTTAGTGTGAGCCGTGCCACAATTTACAATGTACTCAAGGAGAAATAATCATGGATTTAAAATATATTGAAAAAACAGACGTACCACTTACATTAACAGCTATCAGTCAGTTCAGGCAATTTCTCGATGTACTGGAAGAATTTGTCAAGAACACAGAGCAGGAACAGGCAGTCTTACACCAGAAACACACGAATAACAATGGTTTGACTCACAACATACACACAGATAACGGCAAGCATGACCGTTAAACGGAGCGAAAAACAATGGCAAAATAAAGCCTATGTGAACCCGTCAAAACTTAACTTTAGGGACTTACAAGAACTATACATTTAACAACATCTTTTTTATATATAAACTTGTTTTTTTTCAGTTTCTCTTTTAGGGAGTCCAAAAACTCCATTTTTTAACCAGGCTTACTCTAATTTAATTCTTAACACCACCACACCACCACGGTATTCTTGCACTGTTATCACCACATTATCACCACTTTACCAAAAGGGGAAATATGTTAGTTTCTATTCAGGAGATGGGCAAGACCACAGGCATACCGGAAACAAGTATCAGGCGTTACATTCAGGTTTTTAATAATGTTCTGCCAGAAGGGTTAAAGCTGGGCCGGACAACAAAGTACCCGGCTGAGATGGCTGAAAGACTCAAAGTAATTCATTTTTCATACCAAAGAGGACTATCAACAGTTGAGGTACGAGGAAAGCTATCAGACACCACCACATTACCACCACTTGCACCACAGAAAACAACTTCATTACAGGCAGATGTTCAGGAGTTGACCATGGCCATAAAAACCTTGACCGATGCCGTCAGCACACTATTACCACAGAACCACCATAATACCACCAGTGCCACAGAAGAGGTGCCTATTCCTGCCACCACAGAAAACAAACACAACACCACCACATTGCCACCAGACACTGAGGAGATAGAACCACAACACCACCACAGCACCACCACTACAGAAACAGACACACCGGGAGAACATACCACATCGGAGCCGACACTTGAACCGGTGCAGGAATCTGACAACTACAATACTATGGAGCTAGTAGAACCGGAGCCGGAAACACTGGAGGAACACACCAATCACACCACCACATTACCACCACCTACCAAGGAGCTTGCCATTCCAGCCAAACCGTACAACAAGGCTGAAATCTGCAAGATAGTGATTGATTTAAAGGACAATAAAAATATGGGTTACTCTGCCATTGCAAGAGAGCTGAAATCTAAGGGATTTATTCCAAAAAATAAAAACAACCAAAATTTTCACCATTCGACAATTATTAAATATTATAAAGAGGCAAAGAAAAAACAGGCGGGAAGAAAAGGTTAAGGAAACGGAGATTTACATCGAGTATAAAGAAATTTATTATTCCATTCAGCAAATAAGGGCCATATTATTTCAATTTTATCAAAGGTCTAACACCATATCTTGAGCGAAAATATCTTGAAAAAACACAACCTTGGCTCACAACCGCATCCCACAAAGC
>JAYEHB010000160.1:0-9958 GCA_034659375.1 Thermodesulfobacteriota bacterium | reverse complement strand
GCCATTTCAAGGGTCACTGTCCGGGCCAATATCGACCGTCTTGTCGGCGGAGCCGGAGAAGAGACGATTCTTGCAAGGGTGGGGGAAGGTATTGTGACCACCATTGGATCAGCCGTCACCCACAAGGAAGTGCTTGAAAATCCTGATACCATATCAAAAACAGTTCTATCAAAAGGCCTGGATTCAGGAACTGCCTATGAGATTTTATCCATTGATATTGCAGATGTGGATGTGGGTAAAAATATCGGGGCAGAACTTGAAACCGACCGGGCCGAGGCAGACAAAAAAATTGCCCAGGCAAAGGCCGAGGAAAAGCGTGCCATGGCTTTTGCCCAGGAACAGGAGATGAAAGCCCGTGTCCAGGAGATGCGTGCCAAGGTTGTTGAAGCAGATGCCCAGGTTCCCCTGGCAATGGCAGAAGCCTTTAGAAGCGGTAATATGGGCATCATGGATTATTACAGAATGCAAAATATTTCTGCAGACACCAAAATGAGAGATCAGATCGCCACACCCGAGTCAGACTCGGAACCCAAGAGTTAAGGGATTTGGAAATAAATAATCGCACAAATATGGCGTAGGCTTTCAGCTCGTATCCAAGGCGGGTCAAAGGGAGCATATTGAAATATGTGCCCTTTGGCACAACGCAGGAGACGAGCTGAAAGACAAGTAAGATTGGGGGATTATTTTTTTCCGAGTCCCTAACTACACAAACCGGTCCCTGTCTCCTTTTTAGGGGCAGGGACCGATGACAAATAAAGGAAAAGATCCATGGATTTTGATTCAATCATACTATTTCTTTTTTTTATTGTATTTTTTGTCCTGCCGGCAATTTTAAAGCAGGTTCTGGCAATAATGAAAAAAAAGGCACCACCGAAAAAGGCTAAAAAGAAACTATCCCTGTTTGACCGGATCAGTGACCAGATCCGGCAATTTGTTCAGAAACTTGAAAACCAGGCTAAACAGCAGAAAAAGGAAACCCGTGAGCAGGATACCGCATGGGAAATGCTTGCAGAAGATGAAGACCCCCTCCCTCTATTTGAAAGTATTGAAGAGAATGCTGATTTCAGTGAGCCTGAACCTGAAAAAGCAGAGCAGCCGCTAAAAAAGAGAATTCAACCCCAAATAGACGAACAGGAACCTTGCATTAAAGAGCCTTTGTATCCTTTGCAGAAAAAGTATTGTCTTAAATCCAATCCATTGCAGAATGCCATTATCTGGTCTGAAATTATCTCCAAACCTTTGGCATTAAGGAATAAATAGAGCCCGACCGAAAACCGTCATTTTTAGGTCAGGCAGTAAACAGAAAAATTTTTGTTATTAAAATTACAGATCTTTGTTCCCATTTCACTTGTTCCCATTTTCAATATTTTACCTTGACAAAACTGTCTTCTGTCAAATGTTTCTTTTAAAGAAATTGACAACAAGACAACAATTCTTAATTATTGTACAATAAAGAAAGCAATTTCAAATTTAACGTTAAAACAATAACGATAAAATCCTTGATCCTGGTTGCGGAACAAGACGAAATATTTTATTGAAAGAGACTGGAAAAATATTCTGAAAGAGTATGGTTGCCCCCTGAAGTGTACACATGGAGAAAAAACAATGATGCAAAATCAGACCATATGTTATAATCGTCTGACAAAGGCTGTAAAAAATTCCACCCATCCAGCACCCCCTGAAGAGGGTCTGTTTAAGCCAACAAGCGTTATTGCACTTTTAGGCTTAACAAAAGAACCCTATATTCTATTTATTCAAAAAGCTGACCTTAAAGGCTATCCATGGCGGAACCAAATGGCGTTTCCAGGAGGTCATGCTGATCCTGAAGATGCAAGTCGAGAAGCAACAGCCTTAAGAGAACTTAAGGAAGAGATGGGAATTTCAGAAGACAATGTGGATGTAATTGGCTCACTTGGACATTTCCAGACCATAAACAACAGGGATATTGAAGCCTTTATTGGTATATGGGATCAAAAAGAGAAAATTAAAATTGATTCTGCTGAAATTGCAAGGACTTTCTGCATACCTGTTAATCATTTGATCAAAACCCATAAAGAAAAAAATCTGGCCCACAGACTCCCTGATATCCATGAACTCACCTATCCCTATGAAGATGTTGTCATATGGGGTGTTACTGCAAAAATTATCCATCATTTTCTGGAAATACTGTAATCGTGATCAGGAGTGTCTGCTTCTGGTTATCAGTCTGCCCGCAACCTTGATGATAATAATAAGGCACAAAAATAGAAGCATGCATGGAAACCAGACATAATCTGTATAAATGGCTGTGGTCAAAGCAACCTTTATTCCTGTTGCTGCAAAAATCATAATCACTGCTGCAAAAATCATGAGACTTAAGCATGCAGAAGTTGAATCATACCAGGGTATAATTGCCCTTCGAAAAAGCTGGTTCTGTTTAAACAGCATTTTGTTTATTCCTCTTTGTTTTTTTATAACTGCCACGGGCAGACTTGGTGGTTTAAGTCTGCACACAACAAATGATGACAGTACATTCTTGGTTTGCCAGGACTTTCATATAACTGCCACGGGCAGCCCTGATCTTTCACCTTGGGTTGCCCACAACAAAGCATGAAAGTCGCTGTTTGGTTTACAAGGACTTTCATATAAAAAACCGGCAAGACAATCCCTGAGTCTCGCAGCTCAGGGGTGTTGACATGTATGTCCCTGTTTATTCAGACAAATCCACAACATATAGTTTTTTTTCTATTATATTATCAATATATTGACAAACGCCTTTGTCCATGTTACGCTGTTTTTAACTTGTTGAATAGATAGAATGATTAAAATCATGCGATAAATAATATAAACTTACTTTAATTTCAAGGGATGAATTAATGTTTGAAAAAATAAAAAAACGGGATGGAAGGATTGCAACTTTTGATTCCTCCAAAATAAGTGATGCAATTTTAAAAGCTGGTAAGGAAACTAATGAATTTGATGAAAGAGAGGCAAAAAAACTTACCCTGAAAGTTATCACCCTTGCAAGGGATCTACGCCTTGGATCATGCCCTGAAGTTGAAGAACTTCAGGATATTGTTGAAAGAATTCTTCTTGATTCACCGTTTTATAAAACTGCAAAAGCTTACATTCTATACAGAGAACAACACAATCAGATAAGAAAAATCACCATTAAAGAAAATGTTGATCTCATGGACAGCTACATTAAAAAAATGGACTGGAAGGTTAAAGAAAACAGCAATATGAGCTATTCACTACAGGGTCTGAACAATTTCATATCTTCAGACATTACTGCAGAATACTGGCTCAACAAAATTTATCCTCCAAAAATACGGGACGCCCACAACAGTGGAGATCTCCATCTCCATGATTTAAGCCTTCTCTCTGTGTATTGTGTTGGCTGGGATCTGCAGGATCTACTCATGGAAGGATTCAAAGGTGTTGCAGGAAAAGTAGAAAGTGCCCCTCCAAAACATTTCAGAACAGCGTTGGGCCAGCTGGTTAACTTTTTTTACACACTCCAGGGAGAGGCGGCAGGAGCCCAGGCTATATCCAATTTTGACACCCTGCTTGCCCCGTTTGTCAAAAAAGATAATCTTGGATACAAAGAGGTAAAACAGGCACTCCAGGAATTTGTATTTAACATTAACATCCCCACCAGAGTAGGCTTTCAGACTCCTTTTACCAATATCACCATGGACCTTGATGTGCCCTCAATGTTAAAGGATTCTCCTGTAATAATTGGCGGAAAATATCAAAAAGAGACCTATGCCGATTTTCAAAAAGAGATGGATGTAATAAACAATGCCTTTGCAAAAATTATGATGGAGGGTGATGCAAAGGGAAGAGTCTTTACATTTCCCATACCCACCTATAATATTACTAAGGATTTTAACTGGGACAACCCCAACCTTGACAATGTCTGGAAAATGACAGGTAAATATGGAATCCCCTATTTTTCCAATTTTGTCAATTCCGATATGTCCCCGGATGATGCAAGGTCAATGTGCTGTCGTTTAAGACTGGATAACAGAGAACTAAGAAAAAGAGGAGGAGGGCTTTTTGGTGCAAACCCCCTTACAGGTTCCATTGGTGTTGTTACCCTGAATCTTCCAAGGATAGGACATCTTGCGGAAAATGAGCAGGATTTCCTTGCAAGGGTTGACACCCTTGTAGAAATTGCAGGAGAATCCCTTTCCATAAAAAGAAAAATTCTTGAAAAATTTACAGATGGCAATCTATACCCTTATTCCAAATTTTATTTAAGAAAAATCAAGGAGAAGACAGGCTGTTACTGGACAAACCACTTTTCAACCATTGGAATTCTTGGTATGCAGGAAGCGTGTGTTAATTTTATGAACAAAGGCATTGCAACCAGGGAAGGCCAGGAATTCTCGGTTGTTGTAATGGAGCATATCCGCACACGCATTGAAGAGATGCAGAAAAAGAAAAATGAGATATACAACCTTGAAGCTACTCCTGCAGAAGGTACCACATACCGGTTTGCCATGAAGGACAAAAACAGATTCCCTGATATTATCTGTGCCAATGAAAACGAATACAACAATGGCAAAGATCCATTTTATACAAATTCAACACAGCTTCCTGTAAACTATACAGATGATCTGTTTGAAGCACTGGATCTTCAGGACAACCTCCAGACAAAATACACAGGTGGAACTGTTCTCCATCTGTTTTTAGGTGAAGAGGTTACAGATATTGAAATTGTAAAAAAGATGGTTAAAAAAGTGTCCAGCAATTTCAAACTCCCCTACTTTACCCTGACACCAACATTCAGTATTTGTCCAGTCCATGGATATATTTCAGGAGAACATCCAAAATGTGCAAAATGCGGTGCCACAACAGAGGTGTTTTCCAGAGTTGTCGGTTATCTTCGACCTGTACAGCAGTGGAATAACGGTAAGCAGACAGAGTTTAGCATGCGGACAATCTTTAAACTTGCATCCTGAACTAAGCCTGATGATCCAGACCAGGTATTAAAATTATGAAAATAAGCGGGCTTCAAAAAAATTCCCTGATAGATTTTCCAGGAGAGATCTCCTGCGTTCTCTTTACAAATGGCTGTAATTTCATTTGTCCCTACTGCCATAATCCAGAGATTGCCGGAGGTTCTTCTTCTGGAACTGCCACTCTTATTGAGGAGCAGGAAATTTTTTCTTTTCTTGAAAAAAGAAAAAATCTTTTGAATGGTGTTGTAATTACAGGTGGAGAACCAACTCTTCACAAAGATCTTGATTTTTTTTGTTACAGGATCAAAAAAATGGGGTATAAGATAAAACTTGATACCAACGGAAGTAACCCAAAGGTTCTTGAAGATCTGTACAAAAAAGAACTTGTGGATTTCACAGCAATGGATATCAAGAGTAATCTTAAAAACTATCACCTTGCTGCCGGTAAAAATTTCAATCCAGATTGTATTATAGCAAGCATAAAGCTTATAATGGAAAGATCACCGTTATATGAATTCAGGACTACTTGTGTTAAGCCTTTTCTTGATACAAAAATCATCTGCGATATTGGAAATATGATTCAGGGTGCTTCACATTACGTACTCCAGCACTGTTCCAAAGATGTAAAAATGCTTACACCTGATTTTTTTAAACAAAAGAACAGATTTTTTTCAGACAATGAAATTATTGATTTTTCACATCAAGTTGAGAAATATGTTAAAAAATGCTCGATACGTTAGGCGCCGAGGAGATAAAATGGATCATCCCCTTGTATGGGCAAACATTAATCTAAACGCAATAGCTGCAAATATCAAGGCTCTAAAAAGCATTACAGAGAACAATGCAGAATTCATGGCTGTTGTAAAGGCTGATGCATATGGCCATGGTGCTGTTAAAATTGCCAGAACGGCCATTGAAAACGGAGCTGACCGCCTTGGTGTGGCAAGATTTAATGAAGCAGAAGAACTCAGGGACGCAGGAGTTACAGCACCAATCCTGATATTTGGTTTTACAGACCCGGACCAGATCATAAGTCTTGCAAAACTTCACCTTACTCCAACCATTTATGACCTTAAAATGGCGGAAAAGCTCTCTTTTCAGGCACGCAGGAGAGGAGTTAAAGTAAAAGCCCATCTAAAAATAGATACAGGAATGGGCAGGGTGGGCATGGTTATAGATTCAGGGATGGTATCTTCTATCTCCCATAAAAAGGCTGTCTCTGATGTAAAAAAAATTTTAAAACTTAAAGGCCTGGAGCTTGAAGGGATCTATACCCATTTTGCAGCGGCAGACTCTTTTGATAAAACGTATTCTCTCTCTCAACTTCAATTTTTTTCATCTTTTATTGAAAATCTGAAAAAAAACGGTATTACTCTTTCAATGTACCATGCTGCAAACAGTGCTGGAATCATCGATCTTCCCCAATCTCATTTTAACATGGTAAGAGCAGGAATTGCCATATACGGGCTTTACCCCTCTAAAGAAGTCAACACCTCAAAAATCATTTTAAAACCTGCCATGGAGCTTAAAACCCTGGTCTCATTTACAAAAAAAGTCCCCAAGGGCTTTAAGGTGAGCTATGGAATGACATATGAAACCTCACAGGATACAGTTATCGCATCAATTCCTGTTGGATATGCCGACGGATTTTCACGGCTTCTCTCTTCAAAGGGAGTGGTGCTTGTCAAAGGTGAAAAAGCTTCCATAGCCGGACGGGTCTGCATGGACCAGACCCTTATTGATGTGGGACATATCCCTGGTGTAAAGCCAGGAGATGAGGTGGTACTCATGGGAGTACAGAAAAAAGAGCAAATAACTGCCGATGAAATTGCAGAAATGACCAGCACAATCAACTATGAGGTGGTATCATCCTTGACTGCCAGGGTTCCAAAATTTTACTCCGGGTCTGCTTCTTTTTCAGAATAAACCATGGCACCTGACATGGAGAGGTCATACCCTCCAAGATCCTTTGCAATCTCTTTAAAGAATTTTTCTTTAAGAAGTCCCAGGAAAAGCTGAATTCCCTGGTCAAAAAACCTCTCCTTGGATATTAACAGATCAAATCTCTCCTTACAGATTGGGATAAAATCAAGACCAAGATTACTGGCTACAGGTTTAATGCCGGGCCCTGCATCGGCATCTCCTTTAAGAATTGAAAGACCAATATCCATGTGTTTTAAAACAATATTATCAAAACCTGTAACATCTTCCCCTGTAACGCCTGCTTTTTTCAACTTTTTTTCAAAGAGCTGACGGGTTCCTGTGCCAAGGGCTCTGTTGACTATTTTAATACCGGATCTTCCAAGATCTGCAACAGATTTGATATTTTCAGGATTACCTTTTTTAACAAGAATGCCCTGCTCCCTCAGACAAAAATTGACAACCGCCGGCATTTTCTCCATCTCAAGATAGGGAAAATTGTACTCTTCATTATTTTCAGCAACAAGATGGCTTGATGCAATATGGCAATGATTCTGCCTTAAAGCCTTAAGCCCTCCCATACTGCCTGTAAAGCCAAACATGGCCAGATGTTCTTTAAATCTTGAATTAAAAATTGAAATCATTTTGTCAAGAAGCAGATCATTACTTCCTGCAATAAGAATCAAACCATGATATGGTGGAAGCTTGGTAACAGGTTCAGGATAGTTTACAGTACCAGCCTCAATCCACTGCCGGACAAGATCTATGGGGAAAAGCCATTTTCCTGTTACCTTTGTGGCTGGAAGATTTTTTTCTGAAATCAGAGTATATACCATTTTCTCATTAATATTGAGAAATTCTGCAACTTGTTTTGTTGAAAGCAGCTCTCGACTCATTTACTATGCTCCTTTTTTTATTTAGGGAGTTGGAAGAAAATAATTGTTCCGGTTTTGTGCAGGCCAATTTGTATGATCGGGTTGTTCGTCTTCAATGCGAGATGACAGGTGGATAGCGTGCTATGTGCCTGTTATCACAACGCAGAAGACGGGCAAAAAGACAAACAAAATGGATATTTATTTTTTTCCCACCTCCCTTAGTGCCTGGACAAAAACAGTATTTTATCTCTATGACCCTTAACACAAAATTCTGTTTTTTTGTTTAATTTATTAACTCTCTACTAAAGATGTTCCATAATTTGCGTCAACACCTTATCTGGAGTCAAATCCCCGCACTCAATTACCATATCGGCATATCTGTTATACAGAGGAATTCTTTCAAGATAGAGACTCTCAATATCCTGGTTAGCCCCTCTTATCACACCCCTTGCATCAAGAGCAGAAAGTCTTTTTTTTAAATAATCAAGCCCTATTTCAAGATAGACAACAGTAGAATTTCCGGCAAGATGTGCCATACCTTTGCTGCTGTAGACAGCACTTCCTCCAGTTGCAATCACGTAATTTGCGCATTTTACGGAAAGACAATAGTCCTGTTCCAGGCTTAAAAACTTTTTCACACCTATATTCTCAATTATTTCAGGCAGGGTTTTACCTTCTCCTGTTTGAATTATGATATCTGTATCAAGAAAATCAAATCCAATTTTTTTTGCAAGCAAAATACCAATAGTGCTTTTGCCCACCGCCGGCATCCCGATGAGCACAATATTCTCTTCATCATTCTGTTTTTTCATTGATCAATCCTAAATCTTGGAAAACAACTCAATTCCTAACCATCAGGATCACACGCAAACGGATTTACGTGTGACCCTCAGGTTACGTGTGACCTTCAGGTTATTAATTCTTTTGCCAAAAAAACAGGAAAATAAGAATTAAGAAACTAACGCGGGAAACCCGCAACCCAGTTGCCGTTCCTCATTTTCTTGTTTTTTTTAACAGAAACTGAGGAATAAGGCACTAATGTACTTCAAATGCGCGACTACGCAAAATGCGGTGCCCTGTGAACGCTTACTGCTTTTTTATACCACATCCAGTTTAAAATCACCATAACAGGCTTTATTTCCCTGGAATCAACTTAGGGGGCAAAGTCATCTCCTGAACAAGGAAGTTGAGGGAAATTGTTTCCTTGACATTATCCTTTTTGCAAACTATTTATGTACATAAATATTGCCAGAATGAAAATCAGGACTAATTGTAATTTTATTGTGCCAGCCAACTTTGCCATGGAGTTTTTATATGGAACCAAATATTATATCTATTGTTGGAAAATCAGATTCAGGAAAAACAACACTTCTTGAAAAACTGATCCCGGAACTGAAAAAAAGAGGATACCGGCTGGGCATAGTAAAACATGCCCACCATGGATTTCAGATGGATAAAAAAGGTAAAGATTCCTGGCGCCACAGAAAGGCTGGAGCCGATGCAGCACTTATAGTCTCTCCAGGCATCATTGCCCTTGTAAAAGATGAAGAATTAAACTCTTTTGAAGAGTTAAAAAAATATCTTTCTGACATGGATCTAATTATTACAGAAGGCTTTAAAAAAGAAAAAATGCCGAAAATTGAGATCTTCAGAAAAGCAGGCCGCCACAGAGAACCTTTATGCATGCATGACTATACTCTTGCAGCCTTTGTCACAGATTCTGATTATACCCCTGATGCTCCCATATTCAAGCTGGATGAAATTGAAAAACTGGCTGATTTTATTGAAACTGCTTTTATTAAAAAACCATGACAAAAGAAGACTTAAAAAAAATCATGACAAAAGAAGACTTAAAAAAACTGAAAAACAAATTTTTTAATTACACAGATTCTTTTATTAAAAATACAGTTAATCCTGGTCCTTTTATACTTAAACAGGACCACACGTTAAGAGTGTGTAAGGAGATTCTATATCTTGGAAAAGAGCTCTGTTTATCAAAAGAGCAGATGCTCCTGGCTGAGACAACAGCACTTCTCCATGATATTGGCAGATTCAGGCAATTTAAAGAATACAACACTTTTCTTGATCAAATTTCAGAGGATCATGCTGCACTTGGACTCAGAGAAATTGAAAAAAAGAACATGCTTGCATTTTGCACAAATGATGAAAAAGAGCTTATAAAGAACTCCATAAAATTTCATAATGCTGCTGATC
>JAYEHB010000159.1:0-9977 GCA_034659375.1 Thermodesulfobacteriota bacterium | reverse complement strand
AATGCTTTATAACTTCTTTTTCCGGCATGCTTCTACTTCTGCCCCTGGCATGGGGAATAATGCAGTATGTGCAGAATGCATTACATCCATCCTGAATTTTTAGATAAGCACGGGTCATGTCTCCTGTTACAGCCGGTGTAAAAGAGATAAACTCCTTATCTTTACACTGATTTGAGTGGGGAGGTTCAATGGAGTCAAGGCCATTGTCATTATCACTGTTCTCTGATGCTATAATTGCCTTTGCAATTTTAAATTTATCCCTGTGGCCTGTAACACAATAAACATTCTCAATCTCTTTAACTCTTTCAGGCTCTGTCTGGGCATGGCACCCTGTAACAATAACTTTTGCTTGAGGATTTAATCTGATTATTTTTCTTACAGCCTGTCTTGACTGCATGGCAGCCTTGGATGTTACTGCACATGTATTAACAATGGCTATATCTGCCGATACAGCATCATTAACCCTTGTAAAGCCGTTACGGCTTAGTTCGTTGGCTATACCGTCTGATTCATAGTGGTTAACCTTGCATCCAAGTGTTGTTATATAAAATGTTTTCATTTAATTATTCCTGCTCCAAGAACTTTATCTCCTGAGTAAAAAACAGCTCCCTGTCCGGGTGTTACTGCAGATTGCGGCGTGTCAAAAATTATTTTTCCACCATTTTTATCCAGGACTAAAACAGATTCGGCTCCTTTATGGCTGTATCTGATCTTTGTTACTACTCTGGCCGGGGTTGCAGCAGGTTTTTCTATCCAGTTAAGATTTTTCATATAAAACTCTTTTTGAAGAAGATCTTCTTTAAAACCCACAACAAGCCGGTTGTTTTTCATATCAATTTTGATTACATAATAGGGTGCCGGCCCAGGGCAGTCAATCCCCCTTCTCTGACCAATGGTGAAACTGTGAAGTCCATTGTGTCTGCCAAGAATCTGATTGTCCTTTGTAACAATTTCACCTGGCAGGGGGGTAATCCCGTTTTTTATGGATATAAAATCTGCAAATGATTTTTCATTGATAAAGCAGATATCCTGACTCTCTTTTTTTTCAGGGGGATTAAGATTATTTAAGGCGGCAAATTCTTTTACTTCAGGTTTGGTCATATCTGAAAGAGGAAAAATTGCTTTTTCAAGTTGACCCGGACTGAGCATGGATAAAAAATATGACTGCTCCTTAACAATATCCTTTCCCTTTAAAAGTGATATTGTTCCTGTCTCATTTATTATAGTTTTTGCATAATGTCCTGTGGCAAGAAGATCAGCTCCAAGATTTTCTGCTGCTGTATAAAGGGCACCAAACTTAATCATTTTGTTACAGATAAGACATGGATTGGGTGTTTTTCCATTGAGATATGTTTTTATAAAATAATCAACAACTTGATTTTCAAAGATTTTTTTAAGATCAACGTGAAATATTTTTATGGAGAGCTGCTCTTCAATAAATGAAAAATCAATTAAACTTTTCTCATACCCTGTTGTAAAATGTATCCCAAAAACATTTTTGTATTTCTGTTTTAGAATAAAACCTGCAACAAGGGAATCTACTCCGCCGCTTAAACCTATGGCAATAGTTTCAGTCAATTAAAAAAGGTCTTCTGTGTTTTTTGAATAAAGTCCCATGGCTCTGGTGGGGCAGGTTAAAATACACTGCTCACAGACACTGCATTTTTCCTGGTCATAGATTACTTCCATTTCAGGTCTTTTGATTGATAAGGCTCCTGTTGGGCAGACTGCTGTACAGGCTCCGCAGTGGGTGCATTTTTCCTTATCTCTCCATATCTCATGTTCAGCAGTACTTACACGAACACCCTGGTTTTTTAGAAACCTTACACCTTTTTGAAAATTTGCTTTGGTTCCTGACATCTCCAACACCATATAGCCATCTTTTTTATTTGAGACCCTGGCATTTAGAATGTTAAATAAAAGATCAAAATCTTTTGTCAGATAGCATACTACTGATTTTTGAGCTACATCAGATGGAAAATGTAAAATAAGTATTTTTGAGTACAACAGTATTCCTCCAGATTGATTTAATAACCGGCATACCCTAAAGGGCAGAAACTGGCCGGAGCATGGTTACCGCATCGGCCACAATAAACAATAAATGATGAAGGGCAACCACAGGGGGTTGCCCCTACTCCTGGTTTGCCAGGACTTTCATATAAAAAAAATTATATTCTTTGATAAAAAATATAATTTAAGTAATATTAACCAATGGGTCAAGGGAAATTATATAAAACTGATAAGGATAAGTTATGAATCGATTTGCATACTACATGTCAGGCTACAGTCTCAAGGCTTTTGCAGGATTCTCAAAAGCAAAAATATCCGTACACGGTCAGGAGAATATTCCTGAAAACGCATCCTTAATATTTACGGCAAATCATTTTACAAGAATAGAGACGGTTTTTCTTCCAATTCATATCCATGCCCAGACAAAAAAGCCTGTCTGGTCCCTTGCTGCTGCAGAACTTTTTACCAGTGGTTCTTCAATTATTCTGGAAAATATGGGTGCAGTCTCCACAAAAAATCCAGACCGGGATCTGCTCATTGTAAAAAATTTGATCACAGGGGATGCTTCCTGGATAATTTTTCCCGAGGGCATGATGGTAAAAAATAAAAAATTGATCAATGAGGATCGGTTTGAGCTTGTCCATGACAAAGAGAGAGAAGCACCCCATACAGGTGCTGCAACCATTGCTCTGCGCACTGAATTTTACCGTGAACGACTGAAAAGGATGCAAAGGAAAAATATTGATGAATTTAACAGACTGGTGGAACTTTTTGAGATTAAAAATATTGAAAAAGTTTTTGAGAAACAGACCTTTATTGTTCCTGTGAACATAACATATTATCCTTTGAGGTCAAGGAAAAACATACTCACCAGTATGGCCTTAAATCTTATGGACAAACCTTCTGACAGGGCTGTCGAAGAGATCATGACCGAGGGCACCATGCTTTTTGCCGGAGTAGATGTGGATATCAGGTTTGGAGAGCCTGTTAAAATCAAAGATTATCTTAACAACTCATTTATTGAGAGTGATTTAATATCAAAACGTAAGATAGAATTTAATGACAAACTCAGTTCCAGGCCTGTAATGCGGGAAAATTCTATTAATATTATGCAGAAATACATGTCATCTGTCTATTTAATGACAACCCTTAATTATGATCATATTTTTGCATCTCTTTTAAAATATATCTCTGGAGATAATAAAGGTATAGATGAATATGATTTTAAATCAAGAGCCTTTCTTGCATTAACCGGCAAACTTATTGTGTCAGACAAGTATCTTCATCAAGCTCTATATAAAAATCAGATTCACCTTTTAACCGATGACAGGTTTAAAAGATATGAAGAATTTATGCAGACTGCTTTAGATACAGGCGTTATCAGGCTTGAAAATGGAAAAATATTCAAAAATCAGGTGGAAATTGATTCAGACACAGAATTTCACAGTATCAGAATGAAAAATCCTGTGGCTGTCATGGCAAATGAGGTTGAACCCCTGGTTCAGATTCATCATTACCTGAAACAACTTGCCCGGCAAGACTCTTTTGAAATTAAAGAGCTTGTAAAAGAGAGGATTTTGAAAAGGGCAAAGGTTGAGTTTGAAAATGATTACAATGAATTTTACATTAAAGGAGAATCAAAACCTAAAAGAACAGGTCAGTCTCTTCTTTTAAGAGCAGAAGAGAGCAGGGCAGGGGTGCTTCTCATACACGGATATATGGCATCTCCTGCTGAGATGAAGGGTCTTGGAGAGTATCTCCATAAAAAAGGATATACTGTGTACATACCAAGGCTGAAAGGACACGGAACAGCCCCTGAGGACCTTGCAGTAACAAAGTATACTCAGTGGATAGAGTCAGTGGAGGAAGGTTATGTTCTTCTGCATCATATGTGTGAAAAAATTTATGCAGGGGGTTTTTCCACAGGTGCCGGCCTTGCCCTTGATCTCCCCACAAGGGTTGATAATATTCAAGCGGTATTTGCCGTGGCACCCCCCATGAAACTCAATGATTTTGGAGCGCATTTTGCTCCTGCCGTTGATGTTTGGAACCAGATGATGAAAAAAGCACATCTAAAAGGGCTTGCAAGGGAATTTGTAGAAAACAGCCCGGAAAATCCACATATTAATTATCTGAGGAATCCAATTTCAGGTGTAAGGCAGCTGGCAAATTTTATGGAATTTCTTGAACCAAAGCTAAAATTGATCAATATACCGGCCCTGGTTATTCAGTCCAGAAAAGATCCTGTTGTAAATCCAAAGGGAACCCAGAAACTTTTTCAATCAATTGGTTCGGAAAAAAAAGAGTATTTTTTATTTGATTATGGGAGGCACGGAATTCTGCTGGGGGACGGGGTTAGGAGAGTTTACAGGGTTATTGCAGATTTTCTTGAATCTGTTGAATCGTAATTGCCAGTTATTTTTAAAGACAAAAACTACCGTACTGGCATCAATGGTTAGCTTTTTTAAAATTTGGTTTTATGCACCATTTTGGTTACACTCATTTGATTTCCTCGTTCCCAGGCTCAAGCCTGGGAACAAGGAAAAGAATGCCAAAACCAAAAATTTAGCTTGTCATCATGGTTGCAGGGTCTATCATAAATTTCTGATTGGCTCTGTCCCCGTCTTTTAGGATAATTGCTTCAATTTTATCCTCTTTGGGTTTAAGAAACAGAGCTTTATCAAATTTTTCCTTGACATTTTCAAGCTGTTTGGGAAACCCATCGGAACATAGAGACTCTTCCCTGTGACATCGCATGGAGAACCATACAGAGATGGAAAAATCCCTGGATACTGTATAGAGTTGATCAAGAATTTCTGAAAGATCCTTGTCAAAATTAAGACCGTCAATAATCAGCATGGCAGGGATCTGTAAATTCTCTTTTTTAAGACTTTGCAGATAATCTCTGATTTTTTCCGGAGAAAAGGTTGATTCATTATAGGCAATCCCGATTTTTGCAAGGTCAAGATCGTCCCATAAACGAACTGCTTTTTGCGGATCAATATAGCCAATGCTGTCAATCAGGTTGAAATAGGCCTCTTTATATCTGAGATTGATTTTGTCCATTTGATCATTAAGGCTGACATGTATTATTTTTTCATCGTTGAGAAGCCTGGAAATTGCGATCTGCACAAGGAATTGAGTCTTTCCGACACCTGCCCTTGAAAGCACGGCACCAAATCTTCCCTGATGAAGATTCTCCTTTCCCATAATTTGAACTGCAGGGTTTTTTGTAATGAGATCTTTTCTCAGCATTTTTTTCCTCTCTTTATTTCTTTTTATTTTCTTCTTCTTTTGCCTTGGCAATATCTTCTGCAACTGACTGTGGTACCTGCTTGTAAGATGAGAACTCCATTGTAAACTGAGCTTTACCCTGGGTTGCAGAACGAAGTACAGTGGAAAATCCAAACATTTCAGAAAGGGGAACCTGGGACTCTATTGCTGACATTACTCCCTCTTCCTGGGAACCCTGGATGATTCCTCTACGCTGGTTGATAAGCCCCATGCATGAACCCTGGAATTCATTTGGTGTCTCAATTACAACCTTCATTATGGGCTCATGGATTACAGGTTTTGCCTTGAGATATCCTTCAAGAAATCCTCCCCTTGCAGCTGATTGAAATGCCATTTCAGAAGAGTCAACGGCATGATAAGCTCCATCCATTAATGTTACCCTGATTCCAGTAACAGGAAAGTCCATCTTGGGCCCCTTGGCCATACAGTTTTTAAAGCCCTTTTCACATGAAGATATGAACTGGGTGGGAATTCTTCCACCAGTAACTTTATTGACAAATTCAAACTCTTCTTCACAGGGCTCAATGGTTCCTGAAACCCGGCCAAATTGACCTGAACCACCAGTCTGCTTTTTGTGGGTGTAGTTGAATTCAGCTTTTCGGGTAATGGTCTCTCTGTAGGCAACCCTTGGTTTACCTGTTAGCACCTCTGCTTTATATTCCCTTTTCATTCTTTCAACATATACTTCCAAGTGCAGTTCACCCATGCCCTGGATAATGGTCTCACTGGTCTCTTTGTCCACATAGGTTTTAAAGGTTGGATCTTCCTTGGTGAATCTGTTAAGAGCCTTGGACATATTGATCTGGGATTTGTTGTCAACAGGAGCAAGTGAAAGTGAGATAACAGGATCCATCACATGCATGGATATCATGGAAAGATTAATTCCAGGAGTTACAAAAGTATCTCCCGATGCACAGTCAACACCAAACATGGCACCAATGTGACCTGCAGGGATTTCAGTAACCTCCTCCATTTCCGAAGAGTGCATTCTGATAAGTCTTCCAACCTTGACTTTTTTGCCATCCCTTGTGTTTACAATTGTATCACTTTTTTTAAGAGATCCCTGGTAGACACGGATGTATGTGAGCTGACCATACTGGCCGTCCTCAAGTTTAAAAGCAAGGGCTACTGTTGGTTTATCAAACTCACTTTCAAGAAGAACAGTCTCTTCATGGTTGTCTAAGTCAATTGCTTCGTTTTCAATGTCAATGGGTGTCGGCAAAAATTTTATGACAGCATTGAGCAGAGGCTGCACAGCCTTGTTCTTATATGCAGAACCCATGAAAACAGGGGTCATCTCCCTTGCAATGGTTCCTTTTCTTACTGCATCAATAATCAGTTCTTCGCTGAGTTCCTGGTCTTCAAGGATTGCTTCTGTAAGTTCATCAGAAAAAAGAGAAGCAGCATCAATCATCTCTTCACGTTTTTCTGCTGCCTCGTCAGCAAGCTCTGCAGGAATCTCTTTTTCAATAATGGTTTCACCATTGTCACCTTCAAAATAATAGGCTTTCATGGTGATAAGATCAATAATACCTTCATGCTTGTCTTCAAGACCAATGGGAAGCTGCATTAGAACTGCGTTGTGCCCAAGTTTTTTCCTGAGCTGATTTGTAACTCTCAGGGGATTGGCACCGCTTCTGTCGCATTTATTGATAAATGCTATGCATGGTACATTGTATCTTCTCATCTGCTGATCCACAGTAATGGACTGGGACTGAACACCTGAAACAGAACAGAGAATAAGAACAACTCCGTCAAGCACTCTAAGGGATCTTTCAACTTCAACAGTAAAATCCACATGGCCTGGAGTATCAATGATATTTATGTCATTTCCCTTCCATACACAATGTGTTGCAGCTGAAGCAATTGTAATGCCGCGCTCTCTTTCAAGCTCCATGGAATCCATGAGCGCTCCTGCACCATCTTTTCCCCTGACTTCATGAATTTTATGAATTTTGTCTGTATAAAACAGAATTCTCTCTGTAAGGGTGGTCTTACCCGAATCGATATGGGCACTGATTCCGATATTTCTTACTTTTTCTAAATCCTTAAGCATGATCAAACAATCCTTTGACTGAAATTAATGCACAGCCTATCATCTATAGATACATCAATAAGACAGAACTATTGATGATAATGTTAGCGCTTTTTAATCACTAATGTAATGTAAATTAATATTGATAAATATTTTTGATTCTGTTAAATTTGACGTTCTGTCAGCGGTATTTACTGTTTATTACTGTTTAAAAAAATTTCAATATAATAGAATAAAATTGTCTATATGTCAAGGAAAAAATGGGGCAGGGTTGTTTTCAGATGATTGCAAATAATTGGAAAGATTTTATGTAAAAAGGTAGTTGATGAATTTTAAAGAACAGTGGAAAAAAATTGTTAAAAAGGGTGCCTGCGAGCTTGGTATTAAACTTGACGCAAGTCAGCTTGAGCTTATGGCTCTCCATGGTAGTGAACTTGTTAAATGGAACAAAAAAATTAATATCACATCCATTACAGACCCCTTTGAAACAGCAGTCAGGCATTTTATCGATTCAGTTGCCATGGCAAACCATATCCCAGATAATATGCGTGTGCTTGATATTGGGTCCGGGGGAGGCTTTCCTGGATTGCCTCTAAAAATTACCAACCCCACACTTGATGTTGTCATGGCCGATTCCTTACGGAAACGAATCTCTTTTATCAAGCATGTAATACGGAGTGCAAGGCTTGCTGATGTTGATGCTCTTCATACAAGATGTGAAGATCTTGCCAAAACAGAAGGCTTTACACACTCCTTTGATATTGTTGTTTCAAGAGCTTTTACATCCCTTGACAGGTTTGTTTCCCTTGCAGAGCCATTTTTGTCTGAAAACGGCGTCATCCTTGCCATGAAAGGAAAAAGCGGTCAAAATGAGATAAAATCTCTCTGTACCAAAAAAAATGATATAAATATCCACAACTATCTTCTTCCCTTTGAAAAACATGAACGATCCATAGTTATTGTAAAACCAGGAAATCATTCTGATTGATGTAGGACAGCAGTGCAGGATATACGGTATGTGATATTCGATTTTTTATGACAATAACCAGAGAATAATGATATAACTTGACATTTTTTCTGTTTTTGACATAATTCTATACTTTTTTTAATAACTGCCACGGGCAGCTTTGGTGGTCTAAGTCTGCACACAACAAATGATGAAAGTTACAATCCTGGTTTGACAGGACTTTCATATAATCGGCACGGCCGGAGCGTGGTAAACGCATCGGCCACAACAAATTTAGAAAGTTTATCATTGCAGTCGTTTGGATGGACTTTCATATAAACATCTGATAAATTTAAAAGTTGGTCTTTTATTTATCAGTTTAATTTTTGGTCTTTTGGTTCTGGAGGAGTAATGGAGTACAAAAAAACGTTGAACCTGCCTTTAACAAAATTTGCAATGAAGGCAAATCTGGCAAACCGTGAACCTGAACAGCTTAAAGAATGGGAAAAATCAGGGCTTTATGAAAAAATTAGACAGGCTTCCAAAGGGCACAGAACTTTTATTCTCCATGACGGCCCTCCCTATGCAAACGGCTATCTTCACATTGGACATGCAATCAATAAAATCTTAAAAGATATTATTGTCAGATCAAAACAGATGTCAGGGTTTGATGCTCCCTATGTTCCGGGATGGGACTGCCATGGTCTTCCCATAGAGCACAATGTGGATAAAAAACTTGGCTCAAAAAAGAGAGAGATGACCTCTGTTGAGGTGAGGCAGACATGCAGAAATTATGCGGCAAAATTTGTGGATATCCAGAGAGAGGAGTTTAAGCGTTTTGGTGTCCAGGGTGAATGGGACAACCCATACCTTACCATGAACAAAGGGTATGAGGCAAGAATAGCAAAAGAGTGCGGAGAGTTTGCCTTGAACGGCGATATGTTCCTTGGAAAGAAACCTATCTACTGGTGCTGCAGCTGTCAGACAGCCCTTGCCGAGGCTGAGATTGAATACAAGGATCAAACTGCTCCATCTATCTATGTCAAGTTTGCTGTAAAGGATGATCTTTCATCTCTGCTGCCTGAACTTAAAGAAAAAGAAATTTCCTTTGTCATCTGGACAACAACACCATGGACTATCCCTTCAAACTTAGGTATCTGCCTTCATCCTGATTTTGTCTATTCTGCCGTTGACACTGAAAAACATGGTGTTCTCATTATAGCAAAAGATCTTGTTGAAAATATCATGGAGGAGTTTAAGATTGAAAAATTTTTAATTCTTGGAGATATTAATGCAAAAGAGCTTGAAAATATAAAATGCAGCCATCCTCTGTATGAACGGGAATCCCTTGTTATTCTGGGGGATCATGTAACACTTGAGGCTGGAACAGGTTGTGTCCATACTGCCCCTGGTCATGGTGCTGATGATTATATTGCAGGCTTAAGATATGGACTTGAACCATACTCTCCTGTACAGGATAACGGCTGTTTTACAGATGAGGTTGAAGATTTTAAGGGTCAGTTTATTTTAAAGGCTAACAAGGGTATTGTTAAAAAACTTGACTCTTTAAACGCCCTTGTAAAACAGGCGGATATGGAACACTCTTATCCCCATTGCTGGCGCTGTAAAAAACCTGTAATCTTCAGAGCTACGCCCCAGTGGTTTATCTCCATGGATAAAAAAGGGTTAAGA
>JAYEHB010000158.1:0-2284 GCA_034659375.1 Thermodesulfobacteriota bacterium | reverse complement strand
GACCTCATACAGGTACTTTCCAAATATGCATAGGCTGGAAAGTACAACAAAAAATTGCTAAAGCAAAACTTATATCCCAAACCTAAAGGATTGGGTTTTACGGCCTAAAGGCCTATATTATAAAAATTGCTGACTATATTTTTCATTATATTCTTAAATATGCAGAAAACTGCTGGCAGAAATATAAAAAAGAAAACCCTTCCTGCCGCAGCAGATCAGGATTTATGATAGGTGTGGTCAATGGATTCAGTGATAAACTGGACAACCAGAAAGCTGCCGGGATAAAACAACAAAATTCAGAAATAGCTGATTCCCAGGCTGTCATTGCTGTTAAAGACAAAAGGCTTGCCAAATACCATCACCACCTCCACCCCAATATTTCTGTATCACAAGCATACTACAGTTCAGCAAGTCAGTCAGCATATCATTCAGGTAAAGACCAGGGCAGAAACCTTAATATTGCAAAAGGAATCTCCTCTAATGGAAAAAATTCAGGCAGATTACTTGAATGATGCAAAAGGCCAGCCGCCGAATATTTACCTTTAATCTTCTTCAGCTGTAACCCTGTTTGCAAGGGTACCAATGCCTTGAATCCTTGTTTCCAGAAGATCCCCGGGAATAAGATAAACCGGAGGATTCCTGGTAAAACCAACACCGCTTGGGGTTCCTGTCAGAATCACAGTACCGGGAAGAAGGGTTGTACTTTCAGACAGATACTCAACTATTTCTGAAACTGAAAAAATCATATCCGAAGTTGAACTTTTCTGCATCTGCTCATTGTTGAGCATGCATTCAATATCAAGAGACTGGGGATCATCAATCTCATCTGCAGTTACAATACAGGGCCCAAGAGGACAGAAAGTATCAAAACTTTTCCCCTTGACCCATTGCCCTCCACCGGCATGCTTCTGCCATCTTCTGGCAGATATGTCATTGGCACAGGTATATCCCAGGATATAATCCAAAGCATCCTCTTTTTTAATATTTTTTGCCTTTTTCTTTATCACCACTGCAAGCTCTGCCTCATAATCAACTTCAGGAGGTTTACTGCAGGATAAAGGAATTTCAATATTTGAGTTGGGCCCTGTAACTGCTGCCGGATTTTTCATAAAAAGTATAGGATACTCAGGAATGGAAAAGCCTGTCTCCCGGGCGTGCATTCTGTAATTAAGCCCAATGCAGAAAACTGCACATGGTTGAATAGGTGCAGCAAGTTCTTCTACCTCTATTCTCTTTTCTGTAACCTCAAAATGATTAAAAACATCCCCGTTTATCAAAGATGCCCTGCCCTCCTTAAGATCACATCCCGTATATATCTTCCCGTCTTTGTCCTTAAATCTTATAATCTGCATATTCCGATATCCTTAATCTTTGTCTGAATTTTATGCTTTCCATGAATGTTAAACCACTTCAACCAACATTTCAGAGACTTCCCTTTTTTGTGCCAAAATCAATTCCATAAATCTTGAAGCAAATTTATTGGCATATAAAAAACATAATCTTGAAGATCTTGTCATTGCTGTGGAGTGCATGTTCTCTTGGTATTGAGTAGCAGATTTTTGTGAGGATAACAATATTAAATTTATCCAGGGTCATGCTTTGTATATAACCGGCACGGCCGGAGCGTGGTTTCCGCATCGGCCACAACAAATTTAGAAAGTCTATCATTGCAGTCGTTTGGACGGACTTTCATATAACCGGCACGGCCGGGGCGTGGTTACTGCATCGGCCACAACAAAGGATGAAACTCCATGAGTTTAAAACTGATAATCTTAAAGGTCGTTTTTGTCATTTGTTTTCCTTCCTGTATGATGAAGATTTAATGGGACATATTTTGGGGTATTCCCCGGTAAATGAAAAGGTGTTTCATCTAAAAATATCGAATGCTTGAAATAAACTCTTTTCTGGCCGTCGGGCGTAATCGTCATCGTCCATATATCGTCAGGGCTGTCCAAAGAGTCCATGGGTAAAAAGTGCTTCCCTTTATAGTCTACCAGATAATTCCGTGCTTCCATCAGTCTCCCCCGCCCCTGAAGATTCGGTTTTTTACCTGTAACAAAACGAATACAGAGACTTACCCAGCCAGGATAAGGTTGAACCAGAAGATAAGGATAGCTGTCCGGGGCGTCACGGTAAACCCGGCGTTGTTCTAAGTCCTCCAAATGGTTTACCAATCGTTTTCCCAGGGCAACAACCTGCCATGGATCAGGGTGAACCATACAACCGCCGGTCTTTGATGAATTGATAACAATGTATTCTCCGTCCGGCGTCCACAAGTCGTCGA
>JAYEHB010000157.1:0-2287 GCA_034659375.1 Thermodesulfobacteriota bacterium | reverse complement strand
AAGACCTTGAAAATGAATTTCATGTGTCGGTAGATACATATCTTGATTTTTGTCGAGAGCTTGATGAACTTCCGGAAAAACCATACTCTGGTAAGTTTGTATTAAGATTGTCTCCTGATGTTCATCGGAGTGTTGCTCTTGCTGCTCAGGTGTCGAATCAAAGCCTGAATACATGGGCATCTCAACATTTAACGAATAAAGCTGAGCAAGAACTTCAAAATTTAAATTGACACATTATGTGACGTATTGAATACATTGGGGACGTCCCCAAATTAGGAATAATAATTAATATGTTTTTGTCAGGTTACAATATTTACATCTTAACACAAATCCCTGAGTCTTTAGCTCAGGGGTTGTTGACATTAAAACCCAGATAACCATCTGAAATCATATAATTTCAATTTTTGTTGTGGCTAAAAAAAATAACCATGCTCCGGTCAGGCAGGTTATTTAAGTTTTTTTCTTAATCAAGTTTGTTAAAGCAGATCCTTTCAAACCCCAGAGCAACTACCACAAACTTCTGGAGCCTTAAATTTCCATGCCTGTTTTCAAGGGTTTTACCATACTTCTGCACCTGGATTTCTCCATCTTTTAACTCTCCTTTAATTTCAGGAATCTGCATCAGTTCTGTCCCAGACATTTTTTGTGCCTTGTCAGCACTTATGCCGGCCTGCTTTAATGTTACAAACTTAAATTCTATTAAAACATCAAATACCTTACCATATCTTTTATCCGGCCTGATTATCATGGTCAGGTCAGCATATCTGCGGTCAAGTTCTGTTTCAGAATCCATGATATAGATAATATCATTGTAAAGCAGAGTTAAAAATGCGGTTTTCAGTGTCAGTTCATTTGCCCATCTATAGTCTCTGTTACTGAAAACCTTGAAATATCTCTCTTCCATAAACTGGCATAATGGAGCCATCTCTCCTTTTTGATATACCAGTTCTGCTGCATTCCTGCCGTCATCCCTGTCACCTGGTTCAGGCAGAAGCATTTTATGAATACGCTCTATATAAAGGCTTTTCATGACAAGATTGGGGACTTTCAGGACAGCTTGCAGATCTTCAGTCTCTTCTGCAATGGTCAAAACACCAAAATAAAAAAGAAAAGATATTAAAAAAGCATTATCCCTTGATTTATCTGTCAGCATCTCTTTAATGCCAAAACGCTTACTGATTTTCGAGACTTTCACCTGATAGTTATTTTTCATCAAATTCATTAAAAATTCTCTGCCTGTATGAATTTGAGCTATATACTCAAGTTTTGATTCATCAACTGCAAGATTATCATCTAACATCTCTCTTGGATATCTGCATGATTTTTCAAACTGTTTTAAAAAATATAAACAAAGTGTGGGGTTATAAATATACTCATTATTATTATAGGAAAAAGTATAGCCGTTATAATAGGTCTGCATCAGGTCAACAGCTTCTTTGATTTTATCATTTTCAAAACCGCATTGATCAACTATCTCTTTAATCACTTTCTCAACTTCCATCTGCTTAAACCCGCAGAGATCATTAAATTCAGGCTCAAAGTGAATATTTTCAGCAATATTAAATCCGCTTGTAATATCGCTCATTACAACCGGAGAAACCCCTGTTATAAAAATTCGGTCAAACATGGAACCTGATGATAAAGATTTTACAGCCTTGAAAAAAGTTCTTAAAGGACCTTCGTCATGGACAAGAGCCTTATACCTGTTATCATCGCTTTGCACACCCATCATGACAGTATTGGCAAAATTATCATACTCATCTATTAAAAGATATACAGAATACGGAGTCATGCGAACTGAACTTGTAAGGGATTTTAATGAGTAAATGGCATCATCATAATTAATTTTTATTTCAGGCAACTCATACCCCTTATACCTGTAAAAAGCATAAAAATCTTCAATACAGCCGTTAATGTGATTAAACAGAGCTTTTTTAACATCTTCAGCAGTTCCGGTGGGATCAACACAGGAAAAATCAAACTTTAAAATATAATAGGAGTTGTGCAGGTCAGTCGGGGCGTTCCCGATTTTTAAATTTCCAAAGATTGATTGAAACTGATCTTTTTTTGCCACATCATAATAATTCTCCAGCATTGAAAGCACAAGGCTTTTGCCAAAACGCCTTGGTCTTATAAATAGCTGGGCTTTTGTATTTTCGAGCAGCCTGATCTTATCTGTTCTGTCACAATAAAAAAAACTTTCTGTAATAACCGCCCTGAAATCAGATATACCATATGGGAATTTCATTATTTTGTCCTCCTGTAAAACGGATCCCTCATTTCCCAG
>JAYEHB010000156.1:0-10026 GCA_034659375.1 Thermodesulfobacteriota bacterium | reverse complement strand
AGTAGAGGTGGTTATCAAACCTTTTCATTCCTATGGCGGAACTTGCACTATAGACCATGACTATTCCAATGCCGGCCAGTATGAGAACCGGAAAAAGTATGGCAGGTTCGCTGAAGAATGGGTATATTTTCCCTTTGGTCTTTTTCATCCAAGCCTTTTTTCAACTTTTTTTACATATTTCACAAAATCATCTCCCCTGTGGGAATAACTCTTATACATGTCAAAACTTGCACAGGCAGGAGAAAGCAGCACTGTATCTCCCATGACTGCACTCTTTGATGCAAAATCAACGACCTGTTCCATGGAATCAGCATAGGAAAAATCACAGATGCCACCCAGAGCATCATGGATCTTCTCCTTTGCCTCCCCTAAGGCAATTATCTTTTTTACTCTCTTTTTTACAACTTGTTTAAGGCAGGTAAAATCACTGTTTTTCTCCTTCCCGCCCATGATAAGGATTAGACTTATGCTGTTTCCAAAAGACTCAAGAGCCCTTATAACTGCATCACTGTTGGTTGCTTTGGAATCATTGTAATATTCAATATTATTGATCGTTCCTGCATACTCTATTCTGTGGGCAAGACCTGTAAATTTTGCAAGAAAGGATTCAATCCCTTTCACATTTCCGCCAAGGGCAAGCACAGCCAATGATGCTGCAGCAATATTCTCTTTATTGTGCATCCCCTTAAGCCTGATGCCTGAGATATCTATAACCTGATCAGACTCTTTTATTACAATTCTATCTTTTTCAATCACAGCACCTTTTTTAATACGAGTGCTGCTTTTTACATCAACCACGGAATCACCCGGAACCTGGGATAATGTTTTGTCTGTTTTTAAATTAAAAAAAAGAGTCTCTGATTTTATCTGATTTATCCTGGTTTCGTTCATATCAAGGTCAGAGTTTATTATGGCTGTATCCTTTGAAGTCTGATTTTTAAATATACTCCATTTTGAAGCCTGGTATTCATTAAAACCGTGGTACCTGTCCAGATGATCTTGGGTTATATTGAGAAGCAGTGCCACATCAGGCTTAAAAAAATCAGCTGTATCCAGTTGAAAACTGCTCACCTCTGCAACAATAACATCAGCCTTCTCTTTTTTTAAAAAGTAGTCCACCAGGGGAGTTCCAATATTGCCGCCGGTAAAGACCTTAACCCCTGAAGCTTTAAGCATACCTGTTATCATGGTTGTTACCGTTGTTTTACCGTTTGTTCCTGTTACTGCAATAACAGGAATTTTTATATACTCAAAAAACAGATCCAGCTCCCCTGTCACTGAAACACCATTTTTACGGGCTCTTTGAAAACAGTCAATATCCAGAGGAATACCAGGACTTGTTACAATCTTTTCAGCATTTTCAAAGGTTTCATGTTTGTGAAATCCAATTTCTGTTTTAATGCCCTCTTTTTCAAGCTCTCTTCCAATCTCTTTTTTTAAAGGATCAATATCTGTTACAACAACGTTATGGCCGCAGGCTTTAAGGAACCTGGCAATGGATAGGCCGGATTTTCCCATACCTGCCACAACAATATATTTTTCATCCTTAATATTCATACAATCCTGAAACGATTCTCTCTCTTTTTATCTCATTTACTTCAAGTGCCCGACTACGCAAGGTGCAGTGCCCTGTAAACGCTTACCTTATTTTACAGTGAGCCCTAAGCGTTTACAGGGTGCTGCAGATGCAAGGCGGCGGGTACGAAGACGTACTCATGTACTTCAAGTGCCCGCCAACGCCGCAGGTGCAGTGCCCTGTGAACGCTTACCTTATTTTCAAAGTGCTCAGTGATATAAGAGCAAGAGTAATGGCAATGATCCAGAACCTCACTATCACCTTGGTTTCAGGCCATCCCTTAAGTTCAAAATGATGGTGCAGAGGAGCCATGCGAAAGACTCTTTTGCCGTGTGTCATCTTAAAATAACCAACCTGAATAATCACTGAAAGCGCTTCAATCACAAAAAGTCCGCCAACCACAAGCAAAAGTATCTCATGCTTTGTTATTACTGCAATGGTTCCAAGAATTGCACCAAGGGGAATGGAACCTGTATCCCCCATAAAAACCTGGGCAGGATGGGAATTAAACCATAGAAAACCAAGTCCTGACCCTGCAAGGGTTGCACATACAATGGCTATCTCTCCGCAGGATGCAATATGGTTCACCTGAAGATAGGCAGCTATCTCTGAATGGCCTGTCACGTAGGCAAAAAACATATATGTAACACCTGCTATGATTATTGGGCCTATGGCAAGACCATCCAGTCCATCTGTGAGATTTACAGCATTGGAAGTTCCTACAATTACAAATGTTGAAAATAGAATATACCAGATTCCAAGATCAGGAGAGAGATCCTTGAAAAAAGGGATTGTAAGTTCACTGTTAAAATCAGGACAATTATAAATAAGCCAGCTTATTAAAAGCGCTGCAACTATCTGCAGCAAAAACTTAGTTCTGGCACTTAAACCCTTGTTTATCCTTTTCACCTGGGTAACATAGTCATCAATAAAACCAATGGCACCAAAGAGAACCAGGCTGATAAGAAGAATCAAAATATAGTGATTTGCCAGGTTTGCCCATAACAGCGTTGATACAACTATGGAAAAAAGAATGAGAACTCCTCCCATGGTTGGGGTGCCCTCTTTATCAAGATGACTTTCAGGACCGTCATTCTGAATAAACTGACCTATCTGCATCCTTGACAATAGTTTAATCACCAGGGGACCTAAAAAAAAACAGATAAGAAGGGCAGTAAGTCCACCATATATGGCTCTGAATGTAATATATCGGAATATATTGAAAAATGAAAATTGTGTATGTAAAGGGTATAGTAAGTGGTAGAGCATCTATTTATTCCTGTTTTGATTATTTTGATCCTGTAATTGAAAGATAATTTCCTCCATTTTCATGCCCCTGGAGCCCTTTACAAGGAGCCAGGAGCCAGGATTCTTTTTTTTCATGAGATCCTCTGCTATCTCATCTTTAGTGCCAATCATGGTTCTCTCTTTTCTCATCCCTGCTTTTACAGCCCCTTTAATCAGATGAGCCGCCATATCTCCATGGGCATAAAGCTTTGATATTCCCAAAAGAGCTGCATCTTTTCCTGCCTGGCAATGGAGCTCTTGAGATTTTGTCCCAAGCTCAAGCATATCCCCAATAACAGCAATGGACTCGTTTGCTTTAGCGATCAGCTTTAATGTTTCCATTGCAGCTTTTACAGATCCAGGGTTGGCATTATAAGTATCATCTATTATATTAAAATCTGATATTTTTGTAATATTCATCCTGCCGGGAACAGGGGAAAACGATTCAAGCCCCATCTTTATCTCCTGGATGGATATTCCTGCCAGAAAAGCCGCACCTGAAGCTGCAAGGGCATTTGCCACCATGAACCTTGCAGGAGTATTTAAACAGATATCAATATTGTCCTTCTCCTTATCCGTATCCCCATGAAAAAGTTTAAAAGATATTTTTCCCTGGCAAAGCTCCAGAAAATCGGCTCTTACACTGGCATTCTCTGACATGCCAAAATAGACGAGCTTTTTGATATTTCTATTTTCCTTAATTTTTGCAGCAATCATTTCACTTTTGCAGTCATCAATGTTTAAAATGGCAGAGCCGTTTTCCCTTATTGAATCAAAAATCTCAGCCTTGGCATTTGCAACACAGACACGGGTTCCAAGACCTTCAAGGTGGGCATCTGCTGTGTTTGTAATAACTGCAATATCAGGCTCTGCAATATTTGACAGCCTTGCAATCTCTCCTTCATGGTTCATGCCCATCTCCACAACGGCCCATTGATGCTGCCGGGAGAGTTTTAACAACGTTAAAGGAAGTCCGATTTCATTGTTAAAATTGCCTTTTGTGCTCAAGGTGTTAAACCTTGTCTCAAAAATCCTTGCTGTCATCTCCCGTGTGGAAGTTTTTCCGTTGGAGCCTGTAATTGCCACAACCTTTACATTGGAACGCAGGCGCTGGAACCTGGCAAGCAGCCCCAGGGCAGTAAGAGTGTTTACAACTAAAAAAAAGATGCATCCCATGGATTTAAATTTACTTTTCTGCTCTGTGGTCAAATCTGCAAACCAGCTCTTTTCTGCAACAAAGCCCTTTACTCCCTTTTCAGCAAGAGAATCAATAAACCCATGACCATCAAAACTATCACCACTTAAAGCCACAAAAAGTTCATCTTTTTTTATGATTCTGGAATCAGTTGAAACCCCTGCAAACCAGAGTTCATCAAACTCTTTGCCTGGTTGACTATTTAGATTTAAAGCCTTTTTGATATGAAGAGTTTTCCATGGGATAGGTTTATTTTCTCCAGGATTTAAACCATGAACCTTTGGAGCTGAGTTATCAGCGGCACATGGCCTGGAATCGGAATGTTTAATATAATCGGAGTTACTCTCTGGAAGAACCCCGGGGCAAAACAAAAAATCAATTACAGCCTGTTTTAATACTTCTCTGTCATCAAAATCAATGGTTCCTTTGTTTAATATCTGATATGTCTCATGCCCTTTTCCAGCAGCAACAATTATATCTCCGGGTTTTGAAATTTTCACTGCTGTTTCAAGGGCTTTTTTCCTATCCGGCTCCACAATATAGTGAAACTCTCTCTCTTTGTTACCCTGCTCTTTTACCCTGCCCTGCTTTAAACCTTCTTCCACCAGGTTGAGCTGATCAAAACCTGCCCTGTTAACCTGTTCTTTTACTGCATGGCATGGAATTGATGGAGAAAATTTTTCCGGCTGAGAATCTGTTCCCCTGCCAACCTGCTCTTTCAGCCCTGTAAGAATATCATTTATAATTGCCAAAGGCTCTTCTGTTCTTGGATTGTCCGATGTTACAATGGCAATATCACTGTATTTTGCAGCTATTTTCCCCATTATAGGACGTTTTGTTTTATCTCTGTCTCCACCACAGCCAAAAACTATTAATAATCTTGCACAAGCTTCTTTTTTCAAGGTTTTTAAAATAGACTCCAGGGCATCAGGTGTATGGGCGTAATCCACAAATATATGTCTCTCACATGTATTTTCTATTTTTTCAAGCCTTCCAGACACAGTTCTGCATGCTTCTATTCCCTGCTTTATATATCTCTCTGATATGCCAAGGGCATGGGCAGCACCTGCTGCACAGAGAATATTCTCAAGATTAAACTCTCCTGTGAGCTGAGATTTAAACAAAAAGGAGCTGTCTTTAAGCTTAATTTCTCCAGAGATACCTGATATATCCTGGTTATTGTCAAGGCATATGATATCAACTTTTTTTCGTCTGCTGACCAGATATTTTTCAATATTCACTGAATCAGCAATTTTCTGCCCTTTTTCATCATCTATATTGATCACAGCAGATGCTTTGCTGAACCCTTTTGTAATAATCTTTGTGAAAAAATTCTTTTTACATTTAAAATACTGCTTCATTGTTTTATGATAATCAAGGTGATCCTGGCTTAAATTGGTAAAAACAGCAGTGTCAAAGGCACAGTTATCCACCCTGTTAAGATCAATGCCATGGGATGAGACCTCCATTACCACATGGGTCACCCCTGCCTGTTTCATATCAAAAAGTATCTTCTGCAGATCCATGGATTCAGGTGTTGTCACAGGGTTCTCAAATATTTGCCCGTTATACCTCACATTAACTGTGCCAATAACACCTGTATTGCAACCTGCTGCATTGAGAATGCTCTCTAAGATCCATGCTGTTGTTGTTTTCCCGTTTGTTCCGGTTATGCCTGTTAAAACAAGCCCTTGTGAAGGATTGTCATAAAATATGGCTGCAATGGATGCCATGGCCTTTCTGATGTTCTTTACCTCTACAAGCTTTACCCCGGTTTCAACATGCTTTTGGGCAACAACTGCAACAGCACCCCTTTGAACAGCCTCATCAATATAATCATGGCCATCTGCCTTAAAACCTTTAATGGCAATAAAAAGGCCTCCAGGCACAACGTCACCGGCTATAGAGTGGATTGATGATATTTCAGGATCTGCGGCAGGCTCAGCACCCGGCACAAGAGTTCTCTCCCACACAGGTGTACAGTCTTTTACAAGATATGAGAGTCTCAAGTCCTAACCTCCATTTGAAATTTCAGCAACAAGTCTCTCCTGGGCAATATCAGGAGAAATATTAAGATGATGAAGTGATTCAGCGAGAATTCTTTTAAAGGCAGGAGCAGCAACAATCCCGCCATAATGATTTCCCCTTGGTTCATCTATCACCACAAGAACCGCTAAGTCAGGTTTTCTTTCAGGAGCAAAACCAACAAAGAGTGCTGTGTAATCCTTTTTTGAATAACCTTTACCGTCTTCTGCCACCTTTTGTGCAGTTCCGGTTTTTCCGCATACAGAATATCCTGGTATTGCAGCATTTGTTCCCGTCCCTTCCGCTTCAACAACAAAACGCATCATACGCCTTACTTTTTTTGAGCTTTCTTCCGAAACAACCCTTGTTACAGCAACAGGGCTGAACCTCTTTATTACATCGCCATGGCCGGCATAGATCTCCTTAACAAGCAGAGGTTTCATGCGGACACCATTATTTGCAATGGCTGAGACTCCTGTAATGAGCTGCAGGGCAGAGACAGACATCCCCTGGCCAAAGGCTATGGCACCGGCATCAATATCAGCCCACCTTGTATAGGAAGAGAGAGTGCCGGCACTTTCACCGGGACATCCTATATCACTTTTTTTGCCAAAACCAAACAACGACAAAGAATTAAACAGAACTTTTTTACCCGTTGTTTCAGAAATTTTAACTGCTCCAATATTACTTGAAAACTTTATTATCTGATTTAAGGTCAGCCAGCCATGTTTATGTGTGTCATGTATGGTAAAACGTCCAATCCTGTACGCTCCATTTTCACAGAAAAAAATTGTTTTAGGGGTACAATACCCCTGATCCATTGCAGATGCTGCAACAAACACCTTCATGGTTGAGCCGGGCTCAAAGGGATCTGTTACAGCTCTGTTTCTCCATCTTTTCCTTGAAAAATCAGAAAATGAATTGGGATTAAACTCAGGATAATGGGCCATGGCCAATATTTCACCAGTTTCCGGTTTCATAACAATTGCCATGCCCGAAGCAGCCCGGAACTTTAATACAGCATCCTTAAGTGCAGATTCCGAGATATACTGAATTGCACTGTCAATGGTTAAAAGTATGGAACCTCCGCTGTAACGCTTTTCCAGCCTCTGTTCATTGTCAAAATATTTTCCGTTTGCATCTTTTGTTATATTAACCTTTACATCAGACCCTTTTAGCAGATCATTGTACTGATATTCCAGACCTTCCAGACCATTACCGTCGGTTCCTGTAAATCCTATTACCTGGGCTGCAAGATTTCTGTTGGGATAAAACCTGATAACATCATTCTTAAAGAAAAGACCTTGTATTTTCAGTTCTCTTATCCTATCCGCCTGGGATGGGGAGATCCTTTTTTTAATCCATGCAAAATTCTTTTTTGAGTTAAGTTTTCTTTCAAGCTTTTTTTTATCAATATTCAAAATCAATGCAAGGGCTCTTGAGTCCTTTGCAGCGTTATGGTTTTTTACAGGAGAGACTGCAACGGAAAAAGCGTCAATGGTTGTGCCAAGCCTGTTCATATTCCTGTCAAGGATCTCTCCTCTTTTTCCCTGAATCTCTCTATATCCTGTGTACTCTTTTTCAGCTTTTTTTCTAAGGACATCGCTTTCAAGCACCTGAATTTTAACAGCTTTTACCCCAAGCAAGAAAACAAACAGAAAAAAGACAGCCTCAACAGCAATAATTCTTACCCGTATTCCTTTTCTCCTCTCCTGGGTCATTTTATTCCTTAGTTTTATGTGAAAGTCCATACAACCAAACAGGACTTTTTATCTTTGTTGTGGGCAAACCGGTATCCACCAAGGCTGCCCGTGGCAGTTAATGCAGATAAATTATCTGGTTATGATCTGGTACCACAAGCTCCAGCCTTGTTCCTGCAATTTTCGAAATCCTTTCAGGGGATGCAAGTCTCTCTTTTTCAAGCAGCAGTTCTGCCCTGTAGGATTTAAGTTTTTTCTGTTTTCCCATGGCATCTGATATCCTGTATTCTGTATTGGTATATTCAAGCCTGATGCCTGTATAAATTAAAAGTTCAAAAATAAAAAAAGAGAGAATCACAAACCATTTTCCAGAAATTTTCTTTTTACTCTTCTTTTTTGTTTTAATTCTGTTCTCTTTACCATGGCTGCCTCCAACACTCATTTTGTTACACCCTTTCGGCAACTCTCAGTCTGGCACTCCTTGCCATGGGATTTATATTGATCTCATCTTTACCGGCCATAAACGGCTTTCTTGAAATTGATCTTAACTGCTGCTCAAATCCGCAGACACATTGGGGAAAATCACTTGGACAGCTGCACCCATTCTCAAACCCTCTAATCCCATGCTTTACAATTCTATCCTCTAAAGAGTGAAAGGATATAACACATACCCTGCCGCCTTTGTTAAGAAAAGATGGTAATTTTTCCATGAAATTTTCAAGTTGCTCAAGCTCTCTGTTCACAGCAATCCTTAAAGCCTGAAAAACCCTTGTTGCAGGATGAATTTTCTGTTTACCGGCAATTTTAGCTGGTACTGCTTTTTTAATAATCTCTGCAAATTCTTTACTGCTATTTATAAACGAGGCTTCCCTTGCCTTAACAACAGCTCTTGCAATCCTTCTTGACATACGCTCTTCACCATATTTAAAGAACAGATCTGCAAGCTCTTTTCCATCCAGGCCATTAACAAAATCGGCAGCTGTTCTGCCTGATCTTGTATCCATACGCATATCTAAAGGTTCATCCTTTTGAAAGCTGAAACCTCTTTTTCCTTTTCTCAACTGATGAAGGGAAAGGCCAAGGTCAAGAAGAATTCCATCAACACCATTAATTTCTAAAGATTTAAGAATAAAAGGAAGGTTTGAAAAATTATCATGGAAAATTGAGACATTGGCAGAAAAGGGCTTTAATACTTTTTTTGCATTTTCCACAGCATCAATATCCTGATCAATACCAATGAGCCGGCCCTTTGGCAGTATGGTTCCAACCATTGCTGAAGCATGACCTGAACCACCAAGAGTACAGTCCACACAGGTATCGCCAGGTTTAAGATTGAGATGCTTGTGTACCTCGTCAGGCATTACTGATCTATGTTCAAATATCATTATTAAAAACCCGCAAATATTATTATTACAACCCAAGGGAGGCGATTGCTTCTTTGACTTCCTCTTTTTCCATCTCTTTTTCCATTTTTCTGTTCTCTTTGTCCCATCTATCCCGGGACCAGATCTCAAAATGATCAAGAACACCCACAAGAACAATATCCTTTTCAAGGCCTGCATACTCCCTTAAGGTCTGGGGAATAAGTATGCGCTCCTGCTTGTCACACATGCATTCACAGGCATTACCTAAAAAAAATCTTTTAAACTGCCGCATGTGTTGACTTTTAGCTGAAATAATCTTTTTTTCTATGTTCTGCCATTCATTTAACGTATATGCATAAAGGCTGGAATCCATATTTGAAACCATAACCCCATTTCCACCATCAGCCCGAATAAAATTCCTGAACCGTGCAGGAATAATTATTCTGCCCTTTGGATCTATGGTATGAAATGAGCTTGATCTAAACATTTTTATATCCACAGCCTGAAACTTACATTAACATCCACTTTACTCCACATAGAACCCAAATTTACGAGAATTCACATTAAAGTCAAGAGTTTTTTTTATTTTTTTACATTAAGAGCTGTATTGCCGTCATTGAAGGCTCTCCCAACAAAACCCCATATTACGGGCTTTTATACGATCACAAAAGTAATTTCATACTTTATACAGGCTAAATATAAACTAAAAAAATATCATGTTAAAGTTAGTGGTACAATTTTATAATATATATATGATATATAATAAAGAGTATGATAACTTACTGCTTTTACTAATTTTAAAGAATTAAAACAGGAGGGTTAAACAGCGTTTACCGCTAAATTTAGACAAAACACCTGAAAAATGCGATTGTAACAAAA
>JAYEHB010000155.1:0-10029 GCA_034659375.1 Thermodesulfobacteriota bacterium | reverse complement strand
CTGATTGGTGAGAAACTCTATCCCTTTCAGGTGGGAACAGTAATAAAATGCAATTTCTGTGCTGAAAGAATTGATGAGGGATTGCAAAAGGGGTTAAAACCAGGCATTGATGATGAAGCTACTCCTTCATGTGTTGTTGCCTGCCCTGTGGGTGCAAGAACATTTGGAGATCTTGATGATCCGGACAGCAACGTCTCAAAATTAATCATGGAGAAAAAAGGTAAACCATTACGGCCGGAATTTGACACTAAACCATCAGTCTATTATATCGACTAAATTCGATTTTTAGCTTTTTAGCTTTTAGCTTTTAGCTTTTAGCTTTTTAGCTTTTAGCTTTTAGCTACAGGGGGAAAAATGACCTATAAAACAGATGAAATATGGGAAGATAAATGGGTTAACACAACCTGCGGAGTATGCTATTGCGGCTGTTCTGCCAGGGTGCGGGTGGTCAATGGTGTTCCCGTTAAGATTGAAGGCATTAAAGAGAGCACCATGGGCGGTACAGGAGCCGGGCTTTGCGGAAAAGGTGTTGCAGGGCTTATGTATTACCATGATCCCTATCGTCTCACAAAACCGTTGAGACGTACAAACCCTGAAAAAGGTATTGGTGTTGATCCAATGTGGAAGGAGATCTCCTGGGATGAAGCCCTGGATGAGATAGCCACCAGAATGAAAAAGATAATGGATGATGATCCCAATAAAATCATGTTTACCAATCAGACCATGCGGGCAAGTGACGGTCCCCACAATCATCCCTATATCTATGCCAAAGCATTTGGAGTTACAGATAATGGTAATTTTATTATCGGCGGCGGAAGTCTGCACTGTGGCAATGCCGCTCATATGCTTGGCGGGCTTATCCATGGAGCCTGGTCCATTGCACCGGACTGGAGATATACAAAATATGTGCTGAAATGGGGGTCCAGCAAGGGTACAGGTTCAGGGCATTCAGCCATGACCAATGCAAGACTTCGGGCCGATGCCGTAAGGGGCGGAATCAAGGAGGTTGTTTTTGATCCCATGGGTAATTTTGCAGGTGGAAAAGCCACCCAGTGGGTTCCCATTCTGCCTGGAACTGATACTGCCGTGGGGCTTGCCATGGCAAATTACATTTTAAATACCCTTAAAGTATTTGATTCTCTCTATATAAAAGCCAAGACAAATCTTGTTTATCTTATAAGAGAGGATGGCACTTTTATCCGGGATGAAGAGACTGAAAAGCCCTGTGTATATGATGAAAAAGCAAAAAAGATCAAGCTGTTTGACGACTCTTCCATTGCCCATGAGGATTTTGCCCTGGAAGGTGAGTATGAGCATAATGGTGAAAAGGTAAAACCCTGTTTTACAGCGTTAAAGGAGCATCTGAAAAAGTTTTCACCCCAGTGGGCTTCTGAGATAAGTACTGTACCCGTGGGAACCATTGTTCAGATAGCAAAGGATTGGGTGGATCATGCCCAGATAGGAAGTACCATAACCATAGAGGGAAAGAGTTTTCCCTACAGGCCTGTTGCTTCAGTTACATTCCGCGGCGCCCAGGGACATTCCAATGGAATCCACCAGGTGGCAGCCATTGATCTTTTAAGCCAGCTTGTAGGTGCAGAGGATGTTCCCGGTGGAACCATGGGATGGCCGTCAATGAGGCGTAAATATCCTGGCGGACAGTACGAAAGAATGCCCAAGGTGGGACCTGACGGAGTTCTGATTCCTGCTGTGTTCTACTCCCATATGCCATGGCCTCCCCATACACCAAGTGTTCCATGCAAGAATGCCGGGTGTGTTGATTTCTGGACACATTCAACACTTTCCCATATTCCCTATGTCAAGGAGCGGGATATTATCCATGAAAAATTTGGAATGAAAGCAAAACCTGAAATGGTGTTTGGTATATCTGCCAACTTCATTATCAGTCAGTCTGACTGGGGTGCAGCCGTGGATTATTTCAAGGATATGTTTGTGGTTCAGATGGATATCTGGTCCAATGAAACAGATGAAGCAGTGGGTGATATCATCCTGCCCGATGTTAGTTATCTTGAGAAAGAGTGCTGGTCAAGTGAGATAGATGCATTCTTTTTCAGTGGCAGCCCTTCCTATGAAGACTGGTATGTTCATCTCCAGAAAGCTGTGGCAAAGCCCCTTGGAGAGTGCCGTTTTTTCATGGATGTTTATCTTGATGTGGCCGAGCGTGTAGGGGTTCTTGATAAATTCAATGAAATCCTCAATAACTATTACAGTGTTGAAGATGAAGAGTTGAGAATAAAACCAGGAGAAAAGCTTACATGGGCAGAGATAGGAGATAGATACCTTAAATGGATCTACGGGGATGACAAGGAAAAAATTGAAAAACAGGGCTATGCAACATGGCACAAACCCATAGAGGATGTTTACTGGAGATGGGAAGTGCCTTCAAGATGTCCGGTTTACATGGAGTTTCTCATTGGTGACAGAAGAGCGGTAGAACAGATAATGGATGATGTGGATTTTGGTCTTGAACTTGATACAGCCCAATATACCCCGCTTCCTGACTGGTTCTGGCCCACATCCCACAAAGAGCTTGACAAAGAGTTTGATCTTCTTGCCTTTTCCTACAGGGATATTCTTCATACCAACAACTCAACATTTCAGAATCCATATATAGATGAGGCAAGTGAATTGTGTCCCTACACATTCACCATCACCATGAACACTGAACTTGCAAAGCAAAAAGATATGAAGGATGGTGATGTTATCTGGATGGAGAACAAATATAATGTCAGGGAAAAGGGAGTTATAAAGACCATGGAAGCTCAGCACCCAAAAGTGATTGGTATATCCGGTCAGGGTGGCTTATGGGCCAAGGGACGACCTGTTGCCAAGGGTAAGGGGAGTAATTTCTGCAAGCTTCTTCCCTCATATCTGAGACATTATGATCCCATAACAGGAAACATTGAAACGTCGGTTGCCGTTAAAGTCTATAAAGCCTGAAAAGGAGGAGATAGAAATGAATGAAAAATTTTTTGAATTGATAAAAACCCTTTTTCCTCCGGCAGGAAAGGGACTAAAACCCTACGAGTGGATGATTAAAGCCACACCACAAAAGGAATGGATTGCTGAAAAAGGGATATTCCTCTGGCTGGCATTCTTTTTTTCCGAAATAGGTGCAGGTCTTTATTTTGTATCGCTTTTTTATCAATACCGTACAGGCCTTGTCCTGGGCTGGCTTATAACCCTTATTCTTGGTGGAGTTGTCCATATGGCATACCTTGGAAATCCCAAACGAGCCTGGCGTATTTTTCTCAAGCCTGGTAAGTCAGAGCTTTCCAAGGGAGTATGGGTAATAGCTGTTTTTTCTCTGCTGGGATTTATTCAGATTGTAACAGGGGCATTTAATCCTGTATTTAATTTTATTACCGGGATAGTATGCCTTTTGATCATCATGCATGGTTTTGCAACAATGAATGTTATTAAAGCTCTTCCTTCCTGGAGTTCCACCATGGTTCTGCCATTGTCCATAATTTCGGGAATATGGGTGGGAAGCCAGATTCTTGAATTCATGTTCTGTGTTTCAGGTTCAGGTGCAGCAGCAGGTCTTGAAATCTGGTCAGAGTTTTTGCTGTTTGGGTATATTGCTCTTATACTTCTCTATCTGTGGGGAACGTTTCACGCTTCTGAGTCAGCACGGTTTTCTGTTAATCTTCTCTTAAAGGGAGATATGTCAAAGGGCTTCTATGTGGGAGTGGCTGTGTCAGGTATGCTTATTCCCATTCTACTGACCCTTATCATGTGGGGAGGTGAGGTTAATACTGGTCTGGTTTTTCTGCGCCTGGTCTTTGTCCTGGCAGGAGATCTTATTATGCGTTACACTTTAATGAAGAGTGCTGTCTATACACCCTTGATTTGACCCCATTATTTCTGGATATCTGTCATAAGCCCTTTTTACGTATAACCGGCATGGCCGGAGCATGGTTATTGCATCGGCCACAACAAATTTAGAAAGTCTATCATTGCAGTCGTTTGGATGGACTTTCATATAAAAGCGTCTGTATATTGTGGCTAAATGGTTCAAAAATATGGTATGTGGCAGCCGATTCCTTATGGCAAATATCCAGATCATTTCTTGTTTGTTGACAGATTGAACGGAATTTCATATAACCGGCATGGCCGGAGCATGGTTATTCTCTTTGGCCACAACAAAGAATGAAACTCCATGAGTTTAAATAGTTATGCGGAGTTTCATATAACCGGCATGGTCGGAGCATGGTTATTGCTCATCGGTCACAACAAACAATGAAAGTCAATGATTATAGTCGTTTGGACGGACTTTCATATAACTGCCACGGGCAGACCTGATCTTTCACATCGGTTTGCCCATAACAGAGCATGAAGGTCGCTGTTAGTTGCAGAGATTTTCATACAAAAAACATAAAATTAGGGGGTCAGAAAATGAAAAAAAGATTAGTCATTACAATCCTGTCACTTATTATACTTCCTGCTCTTTGTTTTACGGCAAGTGCAGCAGCCAAAAACATTAAACTTACCTATAGTAATTTTTTCCCTCCAACACACATCCAGTCAATACTTGCACAGCAGTGGTGTGATGAAGTTGAAAAAAGAACCAATGGAAAGGTAAAGGTCGAGTATTATCCCGGTCAAACTTTAACCAAGGCAGCCCAGTGCTATGACGGAGTTGTGGAAGGTATATCTGATGTTGGGCTTTCATGCCTTGCTTATTCCCGTGGAAGATTTCCAGTTCTTGGTGCAGTTGATCTTCCTCTCGGTTATACAAGCGGAGTTGAAGCAACAAAAGTTGCTAATGCAGTGTTAAACAACTTTGATCCAGAAGAGTTCAAAGATACAAAGGTTATGTATCTCCATGCCCATGGGCCAGGACTTGTTCATACCAAGGACAAGGCTGTAAGAAAGCTTGAGGACATGAAAGGGCTCAAGCTGAGAGGTACCGGTACCAGTGGAAAAGTTGTAAAAGCATTAGGTGCTACACCTGTTGGAATGCCCATGCCTGAAACATATCAAAGTATTCAGAAAGGCGTGGTAGATGGTTCGGTCTATCCCTTTGAGTCAAATAAGGGATGGAAACTCGGCGAGGTTACGGATTATGCAACTGCTGCATTCTCTTCTGCTTATACAACCACATTTTTTGTGGTGATGAATAAAGATAAATGGAACTCTTTGCCAAAAGATATCCGGAAGATCATAGAAGAGATAAATAATGAATGGATTGTAAACCATGGTAATGCATGGGATAAAAGTGATTTCAAGGGCATCAAATTTTTCCTTGAGCAGGGGAATGAGATAATCGGTATTGATGAAGATGAAGCTGAAAAATGGGAAAAAGCAGTTAAACCCATTATTGATGATTATATTAAGGTGCTGAATAAAAAAGGATTAAAAGGTAAAGAAATAGTCAGTTTTATCAAACAGGAATTAAAATCGTTAAAATAGCCGGTTTTTTCGCCAGACATTAAGAGACACTGAAACATTTATCTCTAATTCTTTGATATTAGGGTTTACTCAAAAAATAATTACCAATTTTTGAGTGAGCCCTTAGTGTCAGTGTTGAAATATTTATTTCAATACTGGGCATCCTTCATATCACCTCAAAAGTACTTTACACTCTTTTGGGAAAAACCCCTGTTAGGGTGGATGCTTATATAAAACCTTTTGGGATGGGAGATATAGTTGAATTTGAAAAGAAGAGATTTGTAGTTAAAGGTGGTATGGGTAATTATCTTGGTTTTATTGGTGAAACAAAATATAACAAACCAATGAAAAAGACCAAATTATTATCAAAGAATCAAGGCATTTGTTGTCTTTGATAATATAAGTCCTTTTTTAAATACATTTTGTATATATTAATATTAAAAATGGTACTATATCGAACATTTCCAAAAAAATGAATGAGTGTACCTTTTTTGAATTATTCTCCCCCCTCTCCAATCATGGAGAGGGGCGGGGGGTGAGGTTTTATGGCAGCCATTTCCCCCGGTTAATCAAAAAAGGGTACACTCAAAATGAATGGAGGGATACTCATGAATGTTCAACCACAAGAAAAAAACCATATGACACCGGAAGAGTATCTTGAATTTGATCGCACTTCAGACATTAAATATGAATATTTTGAAGGCGAAATTTTTGCCATGACAGGTGCTAAAAAAAATCACAATCTCATCAATACCAGCATTACCGTTAATTTGGTCAACAAAATGGGCAATTCCGAATGCAGAGTATTTTCAAACGACATGCGAGTTAAAATTGAAAATAAAAGCGGATTTGCCTATCCGGATATTGCCATTGCATGCGGTGATCTTGAATTTGAAGATAATGAGTTCGATACCCTGACGAATCCCATTGTCATCATAGAGATTCTTTCCGACTCCACCGAGTTGTATGACCGAACGGAAAAGTTCACTTATTATCGAGCCATTTCTACGCTTCAAGAATATATCCTTGTGTCCCAAAATAAATGCCGGGTTGAACGATTCGTCCGAAAAGAGGGGGGAATGTGGGGCATGTTCCATTATGAGTGTATGGAGCAAATTATAAAAATAGAATCTATCGATTGTGAAATGTCGTTATCAGATATCTATCAGTGGGTTGAGTTTGAAAACGGCACTGTGGTCACCAACCGGTAGAGCAGCTCGCATGAGGAGTTTTATATGAAAGTCCGTCCAAACGACTATAATCATTGGACTTTCATTTTTTGTTGTGGCCGATGAGAATGACCATGCTCCGGCCATGCCGGTTATAATGTAACAATGGAGGGAACATGTTCGCAAATTACTATAAACTTGCAATCCCAAAAGAATATTTAAATAAAGCAATCGCTCAAATGTGCAAAATACAGAATAATTTAATAAATAATGCTGAAGGGTGTGTTAAATATCAATTTACTCAAGATCTTGAAAATGAAAATTTAGTGTATCTGTTTGCAATGTGGGAAACTAAAGAAAATTATGATAAAAATTTTGAGTCACGGTATGGTGAAATAGAAATTTTTGACAAATTAGTAAAATATGAAGTCGCTATCATATCAACTGAGCAATTGATCATTTCAGAGCATAAGATAGTTACCTGATCTGGATAATCCATTACGCTCAAGATTTGAAATAGATTTTGCATCTGGGAGCAAAAGTCGATTTTTGGGTTTGGTTCTAACATCGGCCATATATCCTGATTGCAGGAACAACAAAAGCCCCCACCCTCAAGTGGCCGAATATAGAACCAAGCCTCGATTTTTAGTTTCAGTAGGGGCGAACGGCCGTTCGCCCGTACTGGCATCAATGGTTAGCTTTTTTAAAATTTGGTTTTATGCACCATTTTGGTTACACTCATATCATTTTCAAAAAAACAGGGTGTGTGGTGCTTTATTTATAAGTACCTAAGCAAAATTAATCCGGTGTTTTTCCTTAGACAATTTTATGGGATTATTTTTGCTCGGGTACTTAGGTCATTGTTACTTTCAAGGTTCAGCTAAAATATATTTTTTCAACTCATGGAGAGTTATTTTTTCAACAATACTCTGACCAATTTTTGCAAGAAAAACAAAATTGATCATATCTTTTTCTCTTTTCTTATCTTTTTTTACAGCTTCAAATATAAGAGATGGTTCAATGTCATGCTCTACAGGCAGGTTCAAACGGAGGAGCAGCCGGCTGATCCTCTGGCATTCCTGTTTTGTTATAAGTCCCCGTATTTTGGAAAAACTGGCTGCTGCAACCATTCCCATGCTCACAGCCCTTCCATGGGAGGTCTTTTCGTCCAGGGCAAGTTTTTCTAAGGCATGGCCAATGGTATGTCCAAAATTGAGTTTAAGCCTCTCCCCTTTCTCTTTTTCATCCTTTTGAACAGTCTCTGCCTTGATTTTTACAGAATCAAGAACAAGTTTTGTTATAACTTCATTGTCAAGATTAAGAGCTTTCTGGACATTTGACTCAATATAGCTGAACATCTCTTTGTCTGCAATAAGGCCATGCTTTACAATTTCTGCAAACCCGTTGGAGATCTCTTTCTTTGACAGGGTTTTTAAAAGAGATGTATCGCATATCACAAATTCCGGCTGACAAAAAAGACCCACCATGTTTTTGTATGAATTAAAATTGACTCCGTTTTTTCCACCAACACTGGCATCAACCTGGGAGAGAAGGGTTGTGGATACAAATCCAAATCTTATACCCCTCATATATGTTGAAGCAACAAAGCCTGTAATATCGCAGACTATGCCGCCGCCAATGCCTAAAATAAATGTTTTTCTGTCAGCTTCAAGTCTAATAAGCTCATTATATATCATTTCACATGTTGCAAGATTTTTTATCTGCTCCCCTGTTGAAATGGTTATCACAGGGTAGGCTGGAAAGTCTGAATGATAATGTTTTTTAACATTTTCATCAGTTATAATGATGACTTTTCCATGGGGGAGATACTTTTTAACATGTTCAAGTTTTTCTCCCACATGGATTGCTGAAAGAGTTTTTTCACCTTTTACATACAGGGTCTTCACAGAGCATCTCCTGCAATTGCATGTATTGCATCTACTTTTTTCATGAGAATTTCAAACTGATCAGGATAAAGGGACTGGGCACCGTCGCTTAATGCCTCGTCCGGCATATGATGTACCTCCACCATGAGACCATCAGCTCCAACTGCAGCAGCAGCAAATGCAAGGGGTATTACCTGGTCCCTTACCCCTGCTGCATGGCTGGGATCAACAATAATTGGAAGATGAGTCTCTTTTTTTGCTGCAGGAATTACTGAAAGATCAAGGGTGTTTCTGGAATGTTTGACAAAGGTTCTCACCCCTCTTTCACATAGAATAACCTGTTCGTTGCCTTCCTCCATGATGTATTCAGCCGCCATGAGCCATTCCTGAAGAGTTGCAGACATGCCTCTTTTCAGTATTACAGGTCTGTATGATCTTCCTGCCCGTTTTAAAAGGCTGAAATTTTGCATATTCCTGGTTCCGATTTGAACGGCATCGGCATACTCTTCCACAAGATCGAAATTTTCAACATCCATTACTTCCGTTGCAACGGGAAGTCCTGTTATTTCGCGAACCTTTGCAAGTATTTCAAGCCCCTCTCTGCCAAGCCCCTGGAAAGAGTAAGGTGATGATCTTGGTTTAAATGCACCTCCCCGGAACATGACTGCACCTGCTTTTTTTACAGCTTTGGCAATGGTAACTGCCTGATTTTCGTTTTCTATGGCACATGGGCCTGCAATAACAGGCATGGAACCATCACCAAACAGCACATCACCTACGCTTACAATGGTGTTCTCCTGCTTTACCTCCCGGCTGACCAGTTTGTACGGTTTTGTCACAGGAATAACTTCCTTTACACCATCAAGACCAAGAAAATGGGCAGAATCCACTGAACCTTTATTGTATAGGATACCTATGGAGACCCTGTCTCCCCCTGGAATGGGCCTGGCTGTGTAGCCTCTTTTTTCAGAAACTGCAACGACTTTTTGAACTTGTTCTTCTGTTGTTCCTTGTTTCATTACTATCAGCATTGTTTTTCCTCCATTAATTAATAATTAATAGCTAACAATTAATAACTTTACAATTATTAATTGTTAGCTGTTTTTTTAGTGCTACAGCAATAAAAAAAGGCTGCATGTTTTTTACCTGTAGCCAATAAAGCTAAAAAAGACCACAGGTTTTTTTTACCTGCAGCCTTTAATTATCTTTTTTTTGTTGATTATTTCACAGAATCAAGTATGCAGGTATTTATAAAAAAAAGAAACTATGCCACCAGCAAACCTTATTTGCTGAATACTTTATTTGTTGAATTCTTTTTTGCCTGGATAAAAAAATATTTTCTGTTTGATAATAATCCATAATTAGCCTATCTTTATGTATTGCTAATTAATTGTCAACAAAAAATATTGTCAACAACCCCTACCCTAAAGGGATAGGGGCTTGAAAAAGCCCCTGCCTAACAGGGTTGCGAACTGCTTGCATAGAGTTTGTGGTTGATTAGACAGCTAAAAGTAGTTTTTTTAGCAGCCGTTTAGAACATATATAGGCTGACCTCGATG
>JAYEHB010000154.1:0-2296 GCA_034659375.1 Thermodesulfobacteriota bacterium | reverse complement strand
ACAAAACTTATTATTCAATTAATACTGTAAAATCTGTGGCTTTTGGCGTAACAAAAGACGACGAGTTAAAAGATCAGTCGGATTGGAAATTTTTGCTTGGGAGAAGATCAGTGGAATTTAAAATAACAACCACATTTTTTACTCGATTATTCAAAAGAGAAAGGTGATACCATGGATGAACAGGGACAGGGGGAATCCATAGAATTTCAGGAGGTAACGGATTCTTTGCAATTAACAGATATTGTTCGTACCTCTTTTCGAATTCCAGTTAAAGAAAAAACGGATATTTTTGTTATTATTGATAAAATATCTTATTTTCTTGCAGATGTTTCTGCTAAAGGTATAGGGATTTCCATTGATTCCGCTGATTCATTTTCCCAAGGTGATATTTTATCCAAATGTGAATTAAATATTTTGGGAAAGAGTATGAAGGGGCTTAAAGGTGAAGTTGTTCATCTTACACCGGACATAGATGGGAAATGGCTGTATGGTATAAAATGGATTGATCTTTCAGATGATGCAGAAAAAATTTTAAACTCAGTTTTTCTGGATTTAAAACAAGAGCTGCTTGAGTAAAAAAGGCCTTAAAATATACAGTAAACCCTCAGTATTAAAAGTTATGACAAAAAAAAAGCAAAAAGATATAATTGATGATCTCCTCAGCGGAAAGGATCAGAGAATTTCTCCTGAAATAAAGGCACTTGACTGTCTTATATACCGCAGGGATTCAGATCTGCCTGAAGATGAACAGGTTAAAGAGGAGTGTTGTTATGAGAAAACCAGAGAGAATGTTACAGTAAAGGTCTGGGAAGCACAGGCAAAGATCAGGGTAAGGGTCTCTCCTGAGACTAAATCCAATCTATCAATAAAACGTATCGCAGATTTAGTAATGGAAGCAATTTTAAAAGAGCTGAAAAAGGAGAGACCGTGACTGTTATTGTCTGCCCTAAGTGTGCCAGAAAGCACAAAGTAAATATTTCCCGCATTCCTGCAGGAAAAAGCGTTGTTGCACGTTGCAAAGCCTGCAATCACAGATTCCCTGTAGAGGTTGATCAGCTGAAAGCCATGAAAAAAAGAGAACCTGGAATTAAAAAAAAGCAGGGAAAAGCAAGAAAGATATGTGTCACTTTAAGCAAGGGCGGAGTTGGTAAGACAACCACTTCTGTTAATCTCAGCGCAGGCCTGGCTCTATCAGGTTTTAAAGTACTTCTTGTGGATACTGATACCCAGGGCCAGTCAGCATACATGCTTGGGAAAAAGCCAAATGCCGGTTTAACAGAACTTTTAACAGGCGAACTTACTCCTGAAGAGACAATAATTTCTGCCAGAAAGAATCTGTGGCTGCTTGGAGGCGGCAAGTCCCTTGCTGGTGTTAAGCGGATAATTGATAAAAAAAGTTTTGGTGCAGAATGGACTCTTGCAGAATCTATGAAAATACTGGAACATAAATATGATTATATTATTATTGATACATCTCCAGGCTGGGATCAGCTCACTGTAAATGTTTTGTTTTTTGCAACAGAGGTACTGATCCCTGTTGCCCTTGAGGTCATGCCTCTTCATGGGCTTTCTGAGTTTATGAAAAGCCTTGCTTCCATTCAAAAGTATAGAAAAGAGATAGCTCTTAAATATGTTGTTCCAACTTTTATGGATGCCAGAATCAATAAGCCCCAGCAGATATTTAAACAACTTAAAAAACTTTATGCCGATTATATCTGTAAACCAGTAAGGTATAATGAAAATTTCAGTATAGCTCCTTCATTTGGCAAAACAATATATGAATTTGCTCCAGGCTGCAGTGGTGCTGAGGATTACAGGGATCTTGTCAGAAGAGTAGCCGTGAATAATCAGCTTTTGCTGTGACGGCCATGGTAAAACAGGCTGCTGCAGCAAAACCCGTACAGAGGAGATGTCTATCAAGTTGCCCGCACACTTTAGGTACGTGGAAAAAAATAATTATCCCACTGGATAACCAGATTTATTACGAATAATATATCATCCATTCCCTTATTTGATACTCTGCCAAAATTTACAGGCCATTTTCGAAATTATAGATCCAATAAAAAAATTTTTTGAGTGTAACCAAAGCAACGCAGAACCTCAGCTCATGATTATCAAAGGTTCACTGGCATCAATGATCATGTAAGCGAGTAGAAGCAGCAGGGCAAGAGTCAACAACCCAAGTCTGAAGACTTGGGCTTGCAAAAGCTCAATTCTTTAGGCTCGAATCAGCATTGCTGATTTGTGGTTTGATTAGACAGCTAAAAGTAGTTTTTTTAGCAGCCGTTTAGAACAT
>JAYEHB010000153.1:0-2297 GCA_034659375.1 Thermodesulfobacteriota bacterium | reverse complement strand
ATCTGTGTATTCCTTAACCGGTTTTGGCTTTTTAACCTGCTTTGACATTGTAAATTTTCCGTTTTCTGCTTCCCATAATGGAAAATAATTTGTCTTTACAGCCATGCGGCAAAGCTCAATGGACATATCCGAGGCAACTCCCCAGCCCGTGGGACAAGGGCAGAAAACATGGAGATAGCAGAAACCCTTTTTCTTCATCTCTTTTGCTTTTAAAAGTTTTTTCGCAAGGTCTTCAAGATTACTCATGGTGGCAGTGGCAGCATAGGGAGTCTTGTGCATTGCCATTAAAAGAGCAATATTCTTTCTTCTAAGATTCTTACCCTGTGCTGCAACCCCCACAGGAGTTGTTGTGGTTCTTGCACCAAAGGGTGTGGTACTGCTTTTCTGGATACCTGTATTCATATATCCTTCATTGTCATAACAGATATAGATAAAAGGCTCATTTCTCTCTGCTGCTCCGGAAAGATTGCCAAAACCAATATCAGCCGCAGTTCCATCACCATTAAAACAGACAACAGTATTATCAATACCAGCCCTGTTATAATATCTTACCAGCCCGGTTGCATTTGCAGCCGCTCCTGTCATCAAAGTTCCAAAATATGAGAGTTTGTGCCAGGAACCTCTGTTCTGTCCCATTAAAACAGGGGCTGAACAGGATGGTGTCCCGGTTATTACAATATCATTGCCCAGAACCTGGGGTACAAATCGAACCAGCAGCTCTAAAGGACAACCTGCACAAAAGGCAACCCCCTTGGAAAAGGGATCTTCATGCTTTAAATAATCAAAAACCTTGGAAAGTCTTTTTTTCTTTTCCTCAACCATATCAGCGTCCTCCATGATTTTCATCGTAAATATTCGGCCAGCACCCCATCTTCGCCCATTTTGGACTGCTCACATAACATTAGTATGCTACGCAGTCCCAAATAAACGAATATGGGGCACTGACCAAATATTTACATTATAAGCTGAATATTTAATTTTCATCATATGAGATCCATGTTACTTCAGGCACTTTTTCTCCTCTTGAACCTGCCAAAGTCATCTCTATCATTTTCTCAACATTGGCTTTTGTTATATCTGTGTTGGCTATACCGTCGATAAAACTTAAAATCTTTGTTTTGCCAAGCTCATTGAAAAATGATTTCAGTTCCACACACATGGGACCGGCTTTAAAGCCAAAGCAGAGACTTCTGTCCACAACACCTACACATTTTTTACCCTTAAGAGCCTTAATTATTTTTTCATCGGGAAAGGGTCGAAACATTCTCAGTCTTAAAAGCCCTACTTTAATGCCTTTTTCTCTCTGCTCATCAATCACTGTCTTTATGGTGCCGCACATGCTTCCCGATGCGACAAGTGCGACATCTGCGTCAGCAAGTCTGTACTCTTCAACCTGCCCTCCATATTTTCTGCCAAATATCTTTTCAAACTCATTATCGATCTCTTCAAATTTACCCCTTGCCCTGTCCATGGCCTGGCAATGCTTATGCCTCAACTCCATATAACCGCCAAGAATCCCGTGAGAACCACAGCCAAGCCCTCCCCCGGGTAGAAGTTTTGTTCTTTCAGGCTGATCTTTTAAAGGGGCAAGAAACCTGTCCACATCATTTTTTGCAGGGATTTCCACTCGTTCTGCCAGATAGGAGAGATAAAATCCGTCGTAATGAACCATCACAGGCACCTGGATATCATAGTCTTCAGCCAGGCGATAAGCCATTATAACCATATCAAGGATTTCCTGACAATCCTCGGCAATGAGAAAAATCCAGCCGCAGTCCCTTATGCTTATCATATCCTGCTGCCCCGAAGAGACTGCAATAATACCGGGAGTTTCACGATTTACATTTACCATTACAACGGGTGCCCGTGACCCTGCAGCCACAAGAACAGCGTCATACATAAATACCAGACCCCAGGATGATGTTGCAGTAAAAACCCTTCCTCCTGCAAGGGATGCTGCTGTAACAGCATTCATGGCAGAATTTTCGCCTTCAACATTTATCATTTCAGCATCAAGCTCTCCTGCAGCATGGTATTGAGAGAGTTTTTCAATGATTTCTGTCTGGGGAGTAATGGGATAGGCAGCAACAACATCAGGACGGCAGAGAACAGCTGCGATGGCTGCGGCACCATTGCCGGTAACAACCTTTATTTTAGATTTATCAATTTCATTCATAAATTTTGTGGCAAGGAAACCCATATCCCTTTAGGGTATGGGAGGAATTGCCACCTCCTGTATAATAGTTGTAGTTCTTGCTGTCAGTCTCTGACAATTCTTTTTGACATTAGCTGAAGCC
>JAYEHB010000152.1:0-2299 GCA_034659375.1 Thermodesulfobacteriota bacterium | reverse complement strand
AGTATGAGGGGAGATATTTATCTCTATAGAGTTTTCTGCTTCATTGGAAGCATCCATAGAAAAAGCCTGTAAAATCAGATCCTTTAGAGTTTCTGCCCCATCCATATATGTCAAGGATAAAAGAAGTACAAAGGTCTCCTCTCCATAACGAAAAATATTATCCCCACTTCGTTTGGTTTTTGTCAGAATTTTAGCCAGTTTTTTCAGAATTGCATCTTTGGCAGTTCTGCCTTTTGTTTTGTTGACCTGTCGTAAACCAACTATTTCAATAACCAACATGGAAAAAATTGTACCATAGCGTCTCTTGACATCCTCCTTATTGCTGATTGAACGCTCAAAGCTCCACCTGTTTTTAAAACCGGTCAATGAATCCTTTGTGGCAATATCTTTCAGCGCCTGAGTATAATGGAATTTTTCAATGGCTATGGCAGCATATTCAGCAATGGAAGAGAGAATTTTCAAGTCGTGAGCAGTAAACTTATCATCGCTGATTCGATTGATAAGCTCTATAACACCGAAAGTTTTATCATCGGTTTTAAGAGGTGTGCCAATGATGGATTGAGTTTTAAATCCAGTATACTTGTCAACCCGGATGCTGAAACGTTTATCCTTTGCAACATCTTCAATAATCAAAGATTCTCCGGTTTTCATGATATGCCCTGCAACCCCTTCACCCTTTGGCAGTCTTACCCCCTGAAGCTTTTTTTTGTTTGTCCCCACTACAACAGAAAAAATCATGTCACCGGTTTTTGGATCTTTTAACAGTATCGACCAATGTAAGGGTTGAAAAACAGAACCGACCTGATACATGACTATATTCAGAATTTCCTTAATGCTTTTGGCTTTTGCAAGGAGTTTACCAAGCTCAAGGCCGATATCAGAAGAGAGACTGCTCTCCCTGGTACGGGCCCCATCCTGAATATGCGTCAAAGGATCTTCCTGATAATAATATTTGGTGTTAATTTTGGATAGCTTAAGATTGACCCAGAGTAAATTCTTTCTAAGCTGACTTGCTGACGGAAAAACAAAATGGTAAAATTCAGAGATGCTTTCAATCTCCTTGTTCATTTGAAAAATGCATTTAATGATATCGATACTGTTTAGATCTATTGTTTTTTCAACTTCAGGTGGAAGAACGGGAGTATGGATAATATCAAAAGAGCCAATGCCCTGGGACCAGCAGAGGAAGTCAGCCAGGGAGACAATGGAGATCAATAGTCTCTCTTTTTTGGAAAAGTTCAGGTGTTCAAAGGGTTGATGATGATATTTCACTGCCATCACCAGGTTTTCGGGTAGTGCCCATTTAGAACAGAAAAAAGCACCAATATCATCATGCCCAAGTCCTATAATTCTGCGTTCTTTTTGAATGATCGGTTCCATGGAGGTTGAAAGTTGCTGAATAAATTCTCCATAATTCATCCTGCCCTGGATATCAAGAAAGATTTTGCCTGCATCATGGAGAAGGCCTGCAAGATAGGCTTCTTCAGGGTCAGGATATCCAGCTTCTTTGGCAATTTCCATGCTTAATACAGCAACACAAAGGCAATGCCGCCAGAAAAGGAGTCTGTCAAACTGTTTTCCATGGCCTGATTTGAACATTTTTTCAAAAACCGACATTCCAATGGAGAGCTTTTTTATCTCATCCATGCCTATAAATGCCACAGCCTCGGAAAGGATGGTTATTTTTCTTCCAAGGCCGTACATGGCTGAGTTGACAATTTCAAGAACCCTGACGGAGATACCAGGATCGGTTTCCACAATTTTTGATAGATCGGTCATGGAGGCGGTCTCATCCCGGGAGAGCTCAAGCAATTTTGTTGCCACCTGGGGAAAGCTTGGCAGTTTTTGGCTGTCAATATCAAGCTTGAGAATTTTTTTTATGTCAGACTCTAAAGGGTGTTGTACTCTTTCGCTCATATTTTCTGTCCTAATTGTAATTTCTTGCCTTTGTTCATAATTACGTATCTGTTCAGGGAACTGGAAGAGAATAATATACCCATATCGTGCATTAGGGAGTTGGAATAAAATAATTATCCAAATTTTGTGCAGGATTTTTGTTCGTCTTCAAGGCGTGATGACAGGTGCATAGTGAGCTATGTGCCTGTCATCACAACGTAGAAGACGGGCAAAAAGACAAACAAAATGGGTAATTATTTTTTTCCACCTCCCTTAAGGTTGTAATCATCTATAATGCAACAGGCTCATACATTGTATTAGATTTGTCAAGAAAAAATACTCTTTGCCTGGATATTTGCTATAGTTTGGACGTAGTTTCATGTAATCGGAATAGCCGGGGAGA
>JAYEHB010000151.1:0-2301 GCA_034659375.1 Thermodesulfobacteriota bacterium | reverse complement strand
CTTTCCCTTGATAAGAGTTTCACAATGCCCATTTTAAGGTGGTTTCACCACGCATTCTGTCTGTTATCTGAAAAAAGCGTTACATTATTTTTGAACAAAGGCGTTACATTAAAATACAACTTGCCACCATTATCTAAGACCATCTCTTCTGTTTGATCAGAGGGGATGGTTTTTTTTTGTAAAATTTATGGAGATTTATCAAAAGCTCAGAAAAAAAAAGGATGAATTTGAAACTATGGCTGCATAAAAAATGGTGATATGGCTGAAAAAGAAGAAAAAAAAATAACGTTACATTATTTTTAAGCTGTAAGCAAAACAGGTTCTTTATGTAACTCACTGATTTTAATACAAATATTTGCTATTTTAATTGGCTTTTAAACTTATGTAAACCGTTACAATATTTGCATCTTATCAACCGATTTTTTCCAGAAATTCTGCCTTATAAAAAATTTAACTTGTAATTACAATACAACTGTTTTATAGCTTATCTATTACACGGATACTGCTTCCCTTTTTCATGGAGAAAAAAGCATCGGCTCTTTATAAAAGTATTTTACACTCTCTGAAGTCATACCCTATTTTTCAGAAGCCTTTTTTACTCTGTTGGACAATATAAAGGATGCCGGGGAAAAGCAGATTTTCCTGTCACCATCCACATTTAATAAGGAGATAAACTGATGAACATTGCAACAAATCTTGAACAGGCAGCAATTTTTTTCCCAGACAAAGAGGTTATTCTGTTTGAAGAACGAGCAATTACCTACAGAGAGCTTGACGTAAAAGTAAATCAGCTTGCCCGTGGTTTGGCAAGGTTTGGCATCGGCAAGGGAGAAAGAGTAGCACTTTTCATGCCCAATATCCCTGAATTCGCCACTGTTTTTTATGCTGTTCAAAAAATCGGGGCAATGGCAGTTTCGCTGAATGTACTTTTAAAAAAAGATGAGGTAAAATATATTCTTGAGGATTGTGGAGCCAGGATTATTTTTGCTTCCCCTGGGCAGGCCTTGGAAATTCCTGCAAATGAACTGCCCAATCTGGAGCAAATTGTAATTGCTGAAGGAGAAAAAGGTGACAATCTCCATATTGATGATTTAATGGACAAAACAACAGAAAAATTTAATGCCCTGGAAATGGAGAGAGATGATCCTGCCGCAATTCTTTATACATCCGGAACCACTGGTTTCCCAAAAGGAGCGGTTTTAACTCAATCAAACATTGTTTCCAATGTTAATGCCACTGTGTATCATGCCGGCATGAAACAAAATGACCGACTTCATCTTTTTTTGCCTCTTTTCCACTGTTTTGGTCAAAATTTTATCATGAATTCCTGCATAAAGGTTGGAGCAACACTTGTCATGCACAGACGTTTTGAACCAGAGCCGGTACTAAAGGCCATAACCCGCCACAGAGTAACCATGTTCTTTGCAGTGCCAACCATATATATTTATATTTTAAACATGGATGATTCAGCTGTTGATATTTCAAGTCTCAGATACTGCTTTACAGCAGCAGCAAACATGCCCGGAGAGATTGCTTTAAAATGGCTGAAAAAGTATAAAATACCCATAAACGATGGATACGGATTAACTGAATGCTCTCCCTTTGCAAGCTATAATCATCCTTATAAATATAAGACAGGGTCCATTGGTTCTCCTGTTATGAATGTTGAGATGAAGGTCGTTGATGACAAGGGAAAAGAGGCGCCCTGCAAAGACTGGGGTGAAATATGCATCAAGGGTCCCAATGTCATGAAAGAATACTGGAACAAGCCTGAAGCTACAGATGAAGTTTTAAAGGATGGATGGCTCTTCACAGGTGATATCGGCACAATGGATGAACAGGGATATTTTTATATTGTTGACAGGGTTAAGGATATGATCAATTCAGCAGGCAACAATATATATCCTGCCGAGGTGGAGAATGTTCTGTTTCAGCATAATGCTGTTCACGAAGCCGCAGTTTATGGCATAGAAAATATGGAAAAAGGAGAGACTGTTAAAGCATCCATTGTACTGAAACCCGGTTCAAATATTCTGCCCGGGGAGATTATTGATTTCTGCCGATCAAAGATTGCAAAATACAAAGCACCCAAAGAGGTGGTCTTTGTTGATGAACTTCCCAAAAGCGCAACAGGTAAAATCCTGAAAAGAGTACTCAGAGAGGAGGGCCATATATCCTGATTGCAGGAACAACGTGAGGGGTCAGGCTTAACAATTAATTGAAAGTTGAAAGTTGAAAATTGAAAGTTGAAAGTTGAAAGTTGAAAATTGAAAGTTGAAAGTTGAAAGTTGAAAGTTGAAA
>JAYEHB010000150.1:7052-10085 GCA_034659375.1 Thermodesulfobacteriota bacterium | reverse complement strand
TAACCGGCACGGCCGGAGCGTGGTTTCCGCATAGGCCACAACAAATTTAGAAAGTCTATCATTGCAGTCGTTTGGACGGACTTTCATATAAACCGGCACGGCCGGAGCGTGGTTTCCGCATCGGCCACAACAAATTTAGAAAGTCTATCATTGCAGTCGCTTGGACGGACTTTCATATAAAATGTTTAGCAAGTGCCTCATATTCGTCTATTTGGGACTGCCTGGCATACTATAGTTCATAGCAAATGAATTGATACCATTTCTTATAAGTATAAGGTAAGAAGAGTATCTTTTCATCTGAGATCATCTATAATGCTATTGTGAAGGCCCCAATGGGCAAAAATGGGGTACTGACCGAATATTTACGCTAAAAGGTATATTTAAGTACTCATATCAGGAGGTTAGAATGTTTAAAGTTGTTGATCGGGAAGAAATGGCCCAGGGGACCATCATTCTTAACGAAATTGAAGCTCCACGCATAGCCCGCAAAGCAAAACCGGGTCAGTTCGTAATTATTCAAAGCCATGAAAAAGGGGAAAGAATTCCACTTACAATGGCAGACACCAATCCTGAAAAAGGAACAATAACCATAATCTATATGGTTGTTGGAAAATCCACTGCTGTTTTCGGGAATATGAAGATCGGGGATGAATACTTTGCAGTAATCGGCCCATTGGGCAAAGCCACCCACATTGAAAAAAAAGGCAAGGTTGTATGTGTTGGAGGAGGAACCGGAATTGCTGTTCTCCATCCAATAACAAGGGCGCTTAAAGAGGCTGGTAATGATGTCACCACCATCCTGGGCTCCAGGACAGAGGATCTTTTGATCCTTGAAAATAAAATGACAAAAGCTTCCACCACTCTTCACATCTGTACAGACGACGGCACCAAAGGACACCACGGGTTTGTCACAGATGTTCTCAAAGATGTTCTTGAAAAAGATGATATCAGCCTTGTTGTTGCCATTGGCCCTGTTCCCATGATGAAATTTGTCTCCATGATTACAAAGGAAAAGGGCGTTGAAACCATGGTAAGCCTTAACCCGATTATGGTGGATGGCACAGGGATGTGCGGCTGCTGCCGTGTATCTGTAGGCGGTGAGACCAAATTCGCCTGTGTTGACGGTCCTGAATTTGATGGGCACAATGTTGATTATGATGAGCTCTCCCAACGTCTCCAGGCATATATGGAAGATGAAAAAAAGAGCTATGACTTATATAAAGAAAAAAAATAATCATACACCAGTCTGGAGCTGAATTTTTGATACAGGGAGAATATCATGGCAGAAAAAAAAGCAAAAAAAGAAAAACTTCCAAGAGTAGTAATGCCCCAGCAGGCAGCGGAAGTGAGAAAAAGAAATTTTGAAGAGGTCCCCACAGGACTCACCGAAGCAATGGCAATGGCAGAAGCTTCAAGATGTCTTCAATGTAAAAAACCCGCTTGTATGGACGGCTGTCCTGTATCTGTGAAGATACCGGAATTTATTAAAAAAATTGCCGACGGAGATTTTGCAGGTGCAGCAGAAAAGCTCTGGGAAAAAAATGCCCTTCCTGCTGTATGCGGAAGAGTCTGTCCCCAGGAGATCCAGTGTGAAGGAAAATGTATTCTCGGTAAAAAGGGCGAACCTGTTGCCATAGGCTATCTTGAAAGATTTGCTGCTGATTATGCAAGGAAGGAAGGCTCGGCAAAACTTCCCAGAATTGCAGAAAAGACCGGTAAAAAAGTTGCTGTAATCGGTTCAGGCCCTTCAGGACTTACCGTGGCAGGAGACCTTATATTAAAGGGACACGACGTAACAATATTTGAAGCATTTCACAAAACCGGAGGAGTTCTTGTTTATGGAATCCCTGAATTCAGACTTCCCAAAGCAATTGTTGCCGCTGAGGTTGAAACTCTGGAAAAACTTGGTGTAAAAATTGAAACCAACAGTGTCGTGGGCACAACCATGACAATTGATGAACTTTTTGAGGAAGGATACGATGCTGCATATGTTGGAGTTGGAGCAGGTCTTCCAAGATTCATGAATCTGCCTGGAGAAAATGCCATAGGAGTGTTCTCAGCAAACGAATACCTTACCAGGGCAAATCTTATGAAAGCATACCTCTTTCCTGAATATGATACGCCCATAGCAATTGGTAAAAATGTAGTTGTGCTTGGTGCGGGTAATGTTGCCATGGATTCTGCAAGAACAGCAATGCGCCTTGGTGCTGAATCCGTAAAAGTTGTTTACAGAAGATCCAGAGAGGAGATGCCTGCAAGGATTGAAGAACTTCATCATGCCGAAGAAGAGGGTATTGAATTTGTTCTTTTAACCAACCCCACACAATTTTTCAGCGATGACAAGGGACGTCTCACAGGAATGGAGTGCCTTAAAATGGAACTTGGTGAGCCCGACGATTCAGGCAGAAGAAGACCTATTCCAATTCAAGGTTCTGAATATCAATTTGACTGCGACCTTGTTGTTGTATCTGTTGGTGCAAAGCCCAACCCCATTCTTACCAATTCCACCCCTGAAATAAATTTAAATCAATGGGGCAATATTGATGCTGATCCTGCCAATGGCAAGACAAGCAAAAAGGCTGTATGGGCAGGAGGAGATATTGTAACCGGCATGGCAACTGTTATCCTTGCCATGGGAGCAGGAAGAGAAGCTGCAAATTCAATGCATGAATACCTGACACTGGGATGGTAAGGATTGCAAATAAAATAACTTGGGCGAAAATAGCACAGGTCAATCTTTAAAATCTGGTGGTTCATCTACAAGGCGACCCAAAGGTTTAATACTCGACGTATTAGACCTTTGGGGTAACGCAGTAGATAGAACAAAAGACAAGCTATTTTGTTCAAGTTTTTATATGAAAGTCCTTTTAAACGACTGTAATCATTGACTTTCATTTTTTGTTGTGGCCGATGAGAATGACCATGCTCCGGCCATGCCGGTTATATGAAACTCCGCATAACTATTTAAAATCATGGAGTTTAATATTTTGTTGTGGCTGATGCAATGACCATGCTCCGGCCATGCCGGTTATA